>JBGSPT010000358.1:0-10419 GCA_041738475.1 Treponematales bacterium | reverse complement strand
TCGAAGACCGCCGCGGCCTTGGGATTCGTGTCGATTCCCACGATCTCGGTCCAGCCGGCCAGCCGGTTTTCCAGCAGGAGCGCGAACCCGCCGCTCCCGGTGGCGGCGTCCAGGACGCGGCCGCCGGAGATCTTCCGAAGTGGATTCCAAGAGTCCGACATGATACCTCCCGAGCCGTTTCCGACCTGGAGGAAGATTACAGCTCACCGGCGTTAAAAGAAAGTCCGGTCCAATGGCCGGACACTATCCGTTCCTTTGATAAGACCGCGGCCGTCCATTTCCGGACGGCCGCGTTTACGCTTTCCGGCGAAGAGGACTTGGCTTGCGCTCCTCGACCTCGTGTCTCGGAGCTCCAGCCCGCGCCGTCCCGCTGGCGGCGGGCTTCCTGCCCGCCTTTCCTCGCTGCCGCTCGGCGCGCGCTCGCAATCCGGCTCCTTCGTCGCCGGTATCGCAAGGAAACGATTGTACGGCGCCGCCACAGGCGGCGTGCGATAAAAATCCTCTTCGCCGCCTGTTCGACAAACGAAAAACCCGACCTCTCGGTCGGGCTTTTCGTTTTCCTGCGGCGAAGAGGACTTGAACCTCCATGCCTCTCGGCACCAGCACCTCAAGCTGGCGTGTCTACCAGTTCCACCATCGCCGCGCGGAACGGAGATTTTATACCCCGCCGGGGCCGGGAACGTCAAGCGCCGGGATGCGGGGCGGTCCGAAGGAATCCGCCGAAAATGCCATCAGCACGGCTCTCCTTTGGTCCTCCGGCCGTTACTTCGGAAGGCTGATCCCCTTCGGTCCTGCCGGCCGCCTCTCCGCGTCCGCTGTTGCGGTTTTAGCGTCCCGGTCCGCCTTGGCTGCGGCCAGGATTTCCGACGCCCGGGCCAGGGCGGAGTCGATGTCGGATAGGATGTTCTCGGCCCCGATCGCGTCCGCCAGACCAAAGGACTCCAGGGCCTTCCGGGGCTGTTCCCGCACCCCGGACAGGATGAGGGCCGTCCCGTGCTTCCGGCAGTACTTGTGGAAGGCCGCCAAGGCGTTCAGGCCCGTGGCGTCCACGGCCGGAACCTTGCGCAGTCGGAGGATGAAGGTCCTTGGGGGCTTAACCAGGTCCGCCAGGGTGTCCTGGAGCAGGTCCGCGGTTCCGAAGAAGAAGGGCCCCTCGATCTCGAATACCTCGCAGCCCTCGGGGACGGTCTTGCGGCCCATGGCCTCGGGGTCGTCGGGGGTGTCGGAAGCCTCGGACTCCAGGATCTCCCGGATGGAGCTGACGCTGGATGTTTCCGACGTGCGGCGCAGGAAGAGGAAGACCGCCAGGAGCAGGCCCACCTGGACGGCCACGGTCAGGTCGATGGCCACGGTCAGGGCGAAGGTGGTCAGCATGACCGCCAGGTCGCTCTTCGGAGCCTTGCGCATGCCCAGGAACCGGGGCAGCTCGCTCATGTCCCAGGCCACCACCAGGAGCACTGCGGAAAGGCCCGCCAAGGGTATCGCGGAGGCGGCCTTCGAGAGGAACAAGGCGAAGGCCAGGAGGACCAAGGAGTGTATGACCGCGGAGATCGGAGTCCTGGCGCCGTTCTTGATGTTCGTGGCCGTCCGTGCGATGGCCCCGGTGGCGGGGATGCCGCCGAAGAAGGCCACCGCGACATTGCCGATTCCCTGGGCTGTCAGCTCGGTTCCCGAGTCGTGCCGGTCTCCGGTCATGCCGTCCGCCACCACGGCGGAAAGCAGGGACTCGATGGCCCCCAGGAGGGCGATGGTCAGGGCGCTGGGGAAGACGGCCCGAATGGTGGCCAGCCGGAGGTCCGGCAGGACCGGGGCAGGAAAACCCCCCGGGAGCTCTCCGTACTTGGAACCGATGGTCTCGACGGGGATCCGGAGGAGCCAGACCGCCGCCGCGCCCAGGGCCACGGCGGTCACCGCCGCGGGCACCCGGGGTGCCAGCTTTCGGATCAGGATGATGGCCGCCAGGGTGCCGGCCCCCACGGCCACGGTAGGGAGGGACAGGGTGGAACCGTACTCGAACACCTCGCCGATCCGCTCGAAGAACTCCGCCTTGGGACGGGGGATCGAGAGTCCCAGGAAATCCTTGAGCTGACCTCCCGCTATGATGAGCCCGATGCCGGTGGTGAACCCCGTGGTCACGGGATAGGGGATGTATTTGATGAGTTTCCCGAGCCCGGACACCCCCAGTACTACGAGGATGATCCCGGCCAGGAGGGTCGCCGTGACCAGGCCCCCCATCCCGTGCCGGACGATGACCCCCGCGATGATGACCACGAAGGCCCCGGTCGGACCGGAGACCTGGTAGCGGGATCCTCCCAGGACGGCCATAAGGAATCCCGCGATGACTGCTGTGTGCAGACCCTGGGCGGGGCTGGCACCGGCCCCGATGGCGAAGGCCATGGCCAGGGGAAGGGCCACCACGCCTACGGTCAGGCCGGCGGCCAGGTCCTTGAAGAACATGTCCCGGGAATACCCGGACTTCAGTACATGGAAAAGCTTCGGGGAGAAGGCCCCCCGCAGGAGGGATGAGAAGGGTGTTTTGCTCATGATGCCTTAGCTGTACTCCCGCCGCCCTTCCCGGGTCAAGTCCCCGGCATCGGCGGGAAGTAGAGGCAATCCCGGAACGTACCTTGAGGGTTCTTGTCGCCGTAGGGATGGGAGGAATTCGCGTTGGCGTGGCATGCCTGGCAGAAGTTTGTGGTGATCACCGTTTCCTTCCCCGAAGTCATATCTTTTACGATCCAGAGCCACCCGCCCCGGGCGTCGGGATCGCCGGGAGCCTTGATCATGACGTCCAAGGTTACGGGCTTCTCCCCGGAGGCGGGACTGCCGGAGGCGTAGATCTCCTTGACCACCACGGTGCCCTCGGGAAACTCGAGACGACCCGAGCCCGCCTTGCCCGCGTACTCCCAGCCCGTTGCGTTCACGTAGATCACCCGGGCCTTATCCCCGTGCCCGGGAATCGTGTAGTTCAACATCCCTGTCACGGGCTTCCGCCAGGAGGTCCAATCCCCGGGTACCCTGCCCTTCGGCGCGGATGGAGCGCAGGCCGAAAGGAACGCCAGGATGACTGCGCAGGCGGACAGGAACGGAGCGGCCGCGGCCGCGGGTCGTCGGGTATTCCTCACGATGCGCCTCCTTCGAGTGAAAGGGTATAGATCACGCTCGGTCCTTCGACCCCCTTCAGGGCCGTCTTGTAGGGTCCCTGGAAGACGTACCCCGGTGCCGGGCCGACGGCGTCCCGGACTTCCCGGGCCACCAGGATCTGCCCCGGCTTGGCCAGTCCGCAGAGCCGGGCGGCTATGTTGACCGAGGCGCCGATGACCGTGAAGTCCGCGCGCCGGGCGGAACCGATCATGCCCTGGATCACCTCCCCGCAAGCGATACCCGCTCCCAGGGCCAGGCCGTCGTAGGCCTCCCGTCCCTCTTGCGCCGCGGCCATGATGGCCAGGGCGGCCGCGCAGGCCCGGGCGGGGCTGTCCTGGCCGGAAAAAACCGCCACCACCTCGTCACCCACGAACTTGTCCACGTCCCCCTGGTGCTCGTGGATGATCCGGGACTGTTCTTCCAACAGCCTGTTAAGGATTCCGACCACCCGCTCCGGGTCGTGGGAACCCGTGTAGGAGGTGAAGCCTCGTACGTCCGTGAACAGCAGGGTCTTCCGGAGCCGCTTGGGTTCCTGGGAATCCTGGATCGCCCCGATCGTCCCCGCCGAGACATACTTGGTCAGCTCGGACCGTTCCCGAAGGCCCCGGACCATGTCGTTCACCTGCCGACCGAGCCGGGCGATCTCGTCGCTTCCCCGGACGGCCACCACCCCGTCGAAATCCCCTTGGGCCACCCGTTCGCAGACTCTGCCGATGGCCGCCACCGGGGCCGCGACCCCCCGGTTCATGATGCTCCCCAGGGCCGCGGCCAGGACTACGGTCAGGAACAGGAAGCCCGCGCCGCCGGAGGCAAGGGCGACGTTCTCGGATCGGACGAAGGAGCTGACGTCGAACTGGATCCCGATGACCCCGCGGATCGTATGGTCCGAGCCGTGGCAGGCCGTGCATTTTGGAAGGTTGATGAGGGGCCGGTAGATTTTGATGTAGACCGCCGACTCGTCCTGCTGGCGGAAGAACACGTCCTGAGGGGGCATGGACACCGCCTTGGGGAAATGGACTCCGTCCGCGGGCATCTGCATCTCCAGGGCGGGGCCGGAGCGCGGCGGAAACCGCTCCCTGCGCAGATTGGCGTTGACCTCCTGGATGGTCCGGTTGTCGGAAAAGGCGATCTCCCCGTTCCGCCGGTACAAGGAAATCCGGACCTTGGGGTTCGCGCCTTCGATCTCCCGGAAGAACTGCACCGCGATCGGCGCCTCCCCGGGAAGCATGAAGTTCTCGATCGCGGTCTGGAGCATGGCCGCTTCCTGGTTCAGGCTCTCCCGGGTGACCTCCTGCCGGGAACTCGTCAACACCAGGCCGAACATCAGGGCGGCGATACCCAGGCCCGCGGTGAGGGATATGACCAGGATCCGGATGATCTTGGCCGCCAGGGTCGTCGTGCGGGGCGGGCGCTTCGGTTTCATGTATACAGCATAGAGACCCCGGGGCTAGAATGCAAGACGCTCCCAAGGAGGATTCCCGTGAACGACGCGTACTCGGGGCTCGCCCGAGCCTACGACGAGCTGTTTCCCGTCCACCCCGGCACCCTCGTCTATCTGGCCCGGGCGGGGTTGGCTCCCGGAGCTCGGGTGCTGGATGTCGGCTGCGCATCGGGAGCCCATCCCCGGGCCTTCGCGGCCGCGGGGTACAGGGCGGAGGGCATCGACCCTTCGGAGGCGATGATCGAGGCAGCCCGTTCTTCGGAGGTCCGCGCGCCGTCGGAGGACGGAACGATCCTCGGGCCGGGAGCCCCGCGGTTCGAGACCGCCGGAATGCTCGACCTGGAGCGGCTGTTCCCGCCGGCTTCCTGGGACGCTGTCACCTGCCTGGGGAATACCCTCCCCCACCTCCGGGACGAGGCCGAGGTGGAGGAGTTCCTGCGTCAGGTCCGGGCGGTCCTGGCCCCGGGAGGCTTCCTGGTCCTCCAGTTCCTCAACTACCGCCGGATCCTGACGGACAGGCCGGAGAGCTTGCCCATCCTGGAAACCCCGGACCGGGTCTTCGAGCGGAGATACCGGTACGGGGAAGGCCACCTGGAATTCCTCACCCGGCTATCGGACCGGTCCGGCCGGACCTTGTCCGAGGGAAGGGCCCGCCTCCTGCCGGTCTTCCCGGAGAGGGTCGAGGAGCCGGCTCTGCGCCGGGGCTTCCGGACCGCCGCCTTGGAGTCCGGCTGGAACGGGGAACCCTTCGATCCGGTTTCGTCGAACCTGGCCCTGTTTCGGTTTACTTCATCAGATCCGACAGGATGAACAGGATCATGACCGGATGAACAGGATAAGCATTTGGGATTTCGATCTCCAAAATACCTGATCCTGTTCATCCTCCCCGGATCCTGTTTATCCTGTCCGTCCTATTCTGTCAAAATTCTTCAAATTCCGAATCCTCCGCGTCCCGGGGCTGCTTCAGGGTGATACCCGTCGCGCCGGACCGGCTCTGCGAACGCGACGTAGGAGGCTTCGGCGACGGCCCGGATCCGTCTTCCGGGGGCGGCGCGGGAGTCTGCTCGCCCTTTACCGCGGTCCGGGACGGTTTCGGGGAAGGGCTTCCACGGCCCGCCGGCCTGCTTCCCGCAGGGGCGGCGAGCCTCCGGGGACCCTCCGCGGGGCGGTCGAAAGACTCCTGGGACCGGGCTGAACGAACCGCCGCGGCGCCGCCCGAATCGGCCCCGTCCAGCTTGAAGAACGAGACCGTGTCGGCCATGAGCTCCGCCTGGGATGCCAGCTCCTCGCTCGTGCCCGCCAACTCCTCGCTGGCCGAGGCGTTCTGCTGGACAACCATGTCCATCTGGGTGATGCCCTTGGCGATCTGCTCCGCCCCGCTGGACTGTTCGTTGGAGGCTGCGCTGATCTCCTGGATGAGGTCCGCGGTCTTCTTGATATCCGGCACCAGTTCCGCCAGGAGTTTCCCGGCTTCCTGTGCCACCGAGACGGAGTCCTTGGAGAGTCCGTTGATTTCCTGGGCCGCCTTCTGGCTTCGCTCCGCGAGCTTGCGGACCTCGGAGGCCACCACCGCGAAGCCCTTGCCCGCCTCGCCGGCCCGGGCGGCCTCGATGGCCGCGTTCAGGGCCAGCAGGTTGGTCTGCCGGGCTATCTCCTCGATGATGGAAATCCTGGAGGCGATCTCGCCCATGCTCTCCGAGGTCTTGGCCACGGCCTTGCCGGAATCCTCTGCGTTGCGGGAAACCCGCTGGGCCAGGGAGTCCGCCTGGGATGTGTTGTCCGCGTTCTGCTTGACCGTGGAAGCGAGCTCCTCCACCGAGGCCGAGAGCTCCTCCACGCTGGCCGCCTGCTCGGTGGCCCCCTGGGACAGGCCCTGGGCGGTGCTGGAAAGCTCCTGGGATCCCGTGGACACCTGGGCGGATGCCTGCCGGATGTCCGTGGCAATGCGGACCAGGGCCTCGATCATGTCGTTGATGGCCAGGGCGATGGCGCCGACCTCGTCCCCTCGCTCCAGGACTTTCCGGGAGTAATCCGAGACCAGCCGGGCCTTTCCGAGCTCTCCCCGGGCTACGTGCTCCACCGAGACGCGGACGTGGTCCACGGGTTTGGCCACGCTCCGGGCCACCAGGACCGAGATCAGGATGGACAGGACAAGGGCCACGACGACGGTCACGGCCAGGACTTCGATGAGTTCCGTGGCGGTCTGCCGGATCTCCCGGGTTTCCTGGGTCAGAGCCAGGGCCCAGCCCGGGCTGTTCGGGACCCGCACGAAGAAGGTGGTCACGTCCCGGCCGTCCGGGGTGCTGTAGTGACCCAGGCCGGATTCCTCGGACTGGAAGCGGCGCCCGAGGGCGGACAGCCCCTTGTACCCCTTGGCGTCCGTCTCCGACAGCACCAGGCTCATGGCGATGTCCTTGTTGGGGTGGGCGATCACCAGGCCGTCCTTGTCCGCGATCCATCCGTACCCCGTCTGGCCGGATTTCATGGAAAGGGCGATCTGGGAGAGCTTGCCCAGGTCGATCTGGATGCCGATCAGGCCCCTGCGGCCTCCCGCGGGATCCAGGACCTCATGTGCCAGGAGGACCACCGGGAGGTTCGTGGCCCGGGAGATCACTGCCTTGGAGATGAAGAATCTCTGTCCTCCGACCACCACGGCCTGGAAGTAGTCTCGATCCCTCACGTTCACCCGAGTCCCCAGGGAGGTGACAGCCTCCCCGTCCAGGCCCGCGTAGAAGATCATGTCGATATCCTCGGAGACCTGGGTAGTCAGGGCTTTCATGAGTTCCTCGATGCGGTCCAGGTCCGAGGTCCGGATCTGGTCCCGGAAGGCCACCATGCGGGCGGTGGCCTCCATCTTCTTGATGAACTCCGACATCTGGTCGCCCCGGGCCCGGGTCATCTGCCCCTGGAGCTCCGCGGTCAGGTCGGTGACCCGGCCGTCCACCAGGAGGGCGGTGATGATGCCCGTGGCCGCGAAGGCCGCGGCGATGAACACGCTGAAAATGAAGGCGATACGGAAGGAGAGGGAACGTTTTCGGGCCATAAGCACCTCCAAAAGTTTCTCGCCCTGGGGCGGGGATCTCTTCACGGCTTTTTGTAAGGGTGCTGTATGGTTGGGCGCCGCATCAGACATTTCGTATGGATCTGTCTGTCAGAACGGCACACAGGTGAATTTTAATGACAAACCGGGAAAATGCAAATAAAAACCGCGGGCCGGAGTATCCGGTCCGCGGTTTCCTGGATCGAACGACCCGGGGGCCTTACTTGCCCTTTTCCACCCGGTCCGCCGGGATGATGGCCTCGTCGGTCTCCCGGTCGAAGTACTTGGCCTTTTCCAGGACCGGGAGGAAGCGGACCGAGTCCCCGATCTTGAACAGGTGGTGGGGAGGGACCTTGGCGATCATCGACTGGGTCGGGGTCGCGGCGTACAGGTGTATCTCCGCCCCCAGGGGTTCCACCACGGTCACCTTGGCCGGGATGCCCCCCGCCCCGTCCTCGGAGCAGGGCAGGTCCTCGGGCCGGATGCCGAAGGACACCTGCTTGCCGACGTAGGGCTTCAGGTAGGACACGTGGGCCTGGGCGGGCTGGATCTTGAAGGAGCCCTCGTCGATCAGGAGCTTCCCGCCCTCCTCCACGACCTTGACGGTCAGGAAGTTCATGGGCGGGGACCCGATGAATCCGGCCACGAACTTGTTGACCGGGTTGTTGTACAGGTACAGGGGGGAGCCGATCTGCTGGATCTTCCCGTCCTTCATGACCACGATCTTGTCCCCCATGGTCATGGCCTCCACCTGGTCGTGGGTCACGTAGATCATGGTGGCGTTCAGCCGGTGGTGGAGCTCGATGATCTCCGCGCGCATCTGGACCCTCAACTTGGCGTCCAGGTTGGACAGGGGCTCGTCGAAGAGGAAGACCTTGGGGTTCCGGACGATGGCGCGCCCGACGGCCACCCGCTGGCGCTGGCCGCCCGACAACTGCTTGGGCCGGCGCTCCAGGAGCTTCTCGATGTCCAGGATGCGGGCCGCCTCCTTGACGCGCTTGTCGATCTCCGCCTTGTCGGTCTTGCGGATGCGCAGGCCGAAGGCCATGTTCTCGTACACGCTCATGTGGGGGTACAGGGCGTAGTTCTGGAACACCATGGCGATGTTCCGGTCCTTGGGCGGGATGTCGTTGACCTTGTCGCCGTCGATAAAGAGGTCGCCCCCGGTGATGTCCTCCAGGCCCGCTATCATGCGCAGGGTGGTGGACTTGCCGCAGCCCGACGGACCCACGAAGACGACGAACTCCTTGTCCTCGATGACGATGTCCGCCTTCTCAACCGCGGTCACGTTGCCTTCGTAGACCTTCGTGATTCCCTTCAGTTCTACCTTTGCCATACTTCCTCCGGATCGGGGTATCTTATGGAAGGCATTGTACGGCGGATTTCCATAACTGTCAAAAAAAAGCGAAGCGGGTCCCCTTCATTCCCCAAACAAGGCCGATTCGGCCGCCTAGGTCTGGATTCGGCGGAACCATGCCCGGGCGGCGATCCCGAAGGCGACCCCGAGGTTGAGGCTGGCCTTGGATCCGCCCATGGGGATCGACACCCGGTATACGCAGCGGGCCAGGAGGTCCGGAGAAAGCCCGAGCTCCTCGGACCCCACGGCCAAGACTCCCGAGGCGGGAAAAGGGAAGGAGTCCAGGGGCTCCCCGCCCAGCTCCAGGGCCACCAGGGGGCCCAATCCCTCGAGGTCCGCGATGCCGGCGCGCCTCCAGGGAACGGTCCGGGTGGTGCCCATGGCCGACCTCTCCGCCCGGGGATGCCCGGGGTCCGCGCAGAACGGCGAGAGCAGGATCTCCGCAACCCCGAAGGCCTCGGCGCTCCGGAACACGGATCCCACGTTGAAGGGACTCCGGACATCCTCCAGGTAAACCCGGAAGCCCGGCAGGATACGGCGGGACTCCGCGGCGAGCCGCCCTGAGTCCAGGAGGTCCCAATCCGCGGCGTCCCTGCCGGTCAGGCGGAGCATGTGGTGCCGGGCCTCGTTGCAGGCGCGCCGGGGATCCGTCCCGAAGCCCGAGGCCAGACGTGCCAGGTCCGAACGGACCTCGGGGGGGACGGCCTCGTCCCGGGAGAGCAGGTCCAGGAGGCCCAGGGCGTAGCGTTCGTCGATCCTGCACCCCGCGCCCAGGGCTTCCTCCAGGGCCCGGAGTTCCAGGGCGGCCTTGCGCAGCCTGTGGGAGGGGGTAAGGGAGGCTAGCTTGTGGAGGGGGATCATGGGAGGTGGACAGTGGACGGTGGACAGTGGACGGAAGCCACACCGGGCACGCGGCCGCGATCCATGCTTGAGCGTTGTCGTATACCGGTTTCTAGGATCATTTCCGTCCACCGCTCACTGTCTACAGTTCACTTCAATACGCCGTCTTCATCATGTCGAACACGTCGTCCGTGGACACCGTGCGGGGCAGGTGGTTGGTCATGTCCAGGGTCCGGGCGTGCTCCGCGGTCTCCACCAGGCGCTCCAGCTCCAGGTCGAAGTCCTTGAGGCGGCTGGGTATCTTGAGCAGACCCAGCCGGGTGCGTACGGACTCCACGGCCTTGACCGCGGATTCCGCGGTCGTGAGATCGGAGACGTCCTCCCCCAGCAGGGGAGCCAGGGCGGCCACCTTCTCCAGGCGGCTCTTGGAAGCCCACTCCACCACGTAGGGAAGGACGACCGCGGCGAGGCTGGCCTTGGGAACCTGGAACCGGGCGTTCAGGGCCAAGACCACCGCGGTCCCGAGCCCCAGGGAACTGGAGGCCAGGCCCGCGCCGGTCAGGAAGGAGGCGCGGAGCGCGTCCGCCCGGACCGCCG
>JBGSPT010000357.1:0-3479 GCA_041738475.1 Treponematales bacterium | reverse complement strand
TCGTGAAGGCCGTCCGGGACCTGGGCCGGCGCCTGGGCATCCCCGAGCACCTGGACGGCATCCGGGAGGAGGACATCCCCCTCATCGTGGATAGAGCTCTGGCGGAAGCCCATCCCCTCTACCCGGTGCCCAAGTTCATGGACGCCGCGGACTGCGAGGCGGTGGTCCGAAGGGTCGCGGGGAAATGAACATTGTCCGGAATCACCACGGAGGGCACGGAAAATAGACCTGGAACCAGAAGATTGACAGGATGAACAGGATTCGGAACGGAAAAACAGGATGAAGAGAGGGGCAGATCCATTCCCCCTGATCTATCCTGTTCATCCTTTCTTTATCTTGTTCATCCTGTCCTCACTCTGGTTCCAAGGCCTTTCTATACGAGGCCCATCCCGACTTCAAGAGCTTTCAGGTTCAATTCCACGAAGGCGGGTTTTACGTTCTCCCGGATGATGCGCGGCCAGTCGATGGATGAAAGTCCCATGGAGCGGATGGCGGCTCCCAGGAGGATGACGTTCATCACCTTGGAGTTCCCGAGTTTGGAGGCCTCGGACGCTGCGTCCACGACGGACGTGTCGGCCTTGGCCTTGAGCTCCTCCAGGATCCCCTCGGGGTACTCGACCTTGCCGGAGACCACGGGCATCGGCTTGATCCGGTAGTCGTTGACGACGGCCCGGCCCCCGGGTTTCAGGAAGCGGAGCCAGCGCAGGGCCTCCATCTTCTCGAAGCTGACCAGGATGTCCGCCCCGCCCACCTCTATCACCGGGGAGTGGACCTTCTCGTACCCGTACCGGACCTGGCTGGACACGGAGCCGCCCCGCTGGGACATGCCGTGGATCTCGCTCATCTTGACGTCGTAGCCCGCCTCCATGAGGCCCGTGGTCAAAAGCTTTGCGGCCAGGATGGTGCCCTGTCCGCCCACGCCCACCAGAAGGATGCTCTTCACCATGACGGCCTCCCTTACTCCCGGACGATCGCGGACTTGGGGCAGATCTGCGCGCAGACGCCGCAGCCGACGCACTGGTCCGGGTCGATGCCGGACTTCTTGACTTCCGAGTCGAAGGAGACCGCAGGACATCCGCTCCGGAGGCAGGCCTTGCAGCCGATGCACAGTTCCCGGTCGACCCGGTAGCGGGATTGGAAGGCCCCCGCGAACTCCGCCTTGTCCTCGGGGCTGAAGCGCTTGAGGGCGCATGGCCAGCGGGTGATGATCACCGATGGCTCGTCCAGGGCCAGGGCCCAGTCCAGGGTCTCCTTGACCAGCTTGAGGTCGTTGGGGTCGATGGTCCGCACGTTGGAGATCCCGCAGGCTCGGGCCAGGGCCTCGAAATCCAGGTCCGGGGCACGGTTTCCGCCCAGGGTGTAGCCGGAGCCCGGGTTTTGCTGGTGCCCGGTCATGCCGGTGATCCGGTTGTCCAGGATCACGTTGACCGTGCGGCTCCGGTTGTAGCCCACCATCAGGAGGGAATTGATCCCGGTGTGGAAGAAGGTGGAGTCCCCCAGGACGGATACCACCCTGCGGGGCTTCTCGTCGCCCCGCATGTCGAAGACCTGCTGGGCCCCGTGCCCCGCGCTGATGCTGGCGCCCATGCAGATGCAGGTGTCCATGGCGTTGTAGGGCTCCGCGAAGCCCAGGGTGTAGCAGCCGATGTCCCCGGAGACCATAATGTTCCGCCTGCGGCCCAACTCGTAGAAAAAGCCCCGGTGGGGGCAGCCCGCGCAGAGGGTGGGGGGGCGGGGCACGACCTTGGCCGGGTCCGCCTCCAGGGCGTCGAAGCAGGACCCGTACACGGACCTCCGGATGATGTCCGAGGTGAGCTCCCCGCAGAAGGGGAAGAGGTTCTTGCCCATGCAGTCGAAGCCCAGCAGGCGGACCTGGGTTTCGATGATCGGATCGTTCTCCTCGATCACGTAGATTTTTTTCACGGAGCCGCAGAAGTCCCGGATCTTCCGGACCGGCATGGGATTCGTGAAGCCCAGCTTGAGGTAGGACGCCGTCGAGCCGAAGACCTCCTTGGCGAAGCAGAAGGCGGTCCCCGAGGCGATGACCCCGACCGCGGACCCGTTGTCCTCGACGAGGTTGAGGGGGCTGGCTTCGGCGTAGTCCGAAAGGCGCCTCATCCGGTCCTCCACCACCAGGCGGCGGGCCCGGGCGTTGGCGGGGACGGAGACATACTTGGCCGGGTCCTTTCGGTACTCCCGGATCCCGGCTTCGACGCGGTCCCCGCACTCGACGATGCCCTTTGAATGGCAGGTCCGGGTGGTAAGGCGCACCAGGACGGGGACGTCGTAGTCCTCGCTGACCCGGAAAGCCTCCTTGACCATGTCCAGGCATTCCTGGCTGTCCCCGGGCTCGAAGAGGGGGACCTTGGCGAAGGGGGCGTAGTTGCGGTTGTCCTGCTCGTTCTGGGAAGAGTGCTGGCCGGGCTCGTCGGCGGTGATCACCACAAAGCCGCCGTTGGTGCCCGTGTAGGCCAGGCTGAACAGGGGGTCCGCGGCCACGTTGAGGCCCACGTGCTTCATCGCCGCCAGGGACCGGGCCCCCGCGATGGCGGCGCCCATGGCTGCCTCGAAGGCAACCTTCTCGTTGACCCCCCACTCGGCCTTGATGTCGGCCTTGTATTCCGCGATGGTCTCCAGGATCTCGGTGCTGGGGGTGCCGGGATAGGCGGAAGCGTACTTCACGCCGGCTTCCCAGGCTCCCCGGGCGACGGCCTCGTTGCCCGTCATCAGCTTTTTCATGTCGCCTCCCATGCTCTTAACGGTATCGCGGTCCGGCCTCAGGGAGCCGGGGACAGAGCTATCAGGCTGGCCAGAGCGATGGAGTGGAGCTTCCCCTCCGCCGTTTCGGACCTGGATGTCAGGACTATGGGGCAGGCGGCGCCGAGCACAAGGCCCGCCATCTTGGCCTTCGCGTAATAGACCAGGGCCTTGCCCAGGAGGTTGCCCGCCTCGATGTTGGGGACCAGGAAGAGGTCCGCGTCCCCGGAAATCCGGCTCTCGATGCGCTTGTGCTCCGCCGCCTTCCGGCTTACCGCCACGTCCAAGGCGATGGGGCCCTCCAGGATACCCGCGGGGATCTCCCCCCGGGCCCGCATCTCCACCAGGGCCCGGGCGTCCGTGGTGGAGGGCATCTTGGGGTTCACCTGCTCGTTGGCGGACAGGAGGGCCACTTTGGGCTCCAGGATCCCGACCCGGGCCAGGGCGTCGAGGGCGTTCAAGAGGATGGACTTCTTCTCCTCCAGGCCCGGGGCGATGTTGATCCCCCCGTCCGTATGGAACATCAGCTTGGAAAGCCCCGGGACCTCGAAGGCCGCCAGGTGGGACAGGAGGGAGCCCTTGCGGAGCCCCGAGTCGGAATCCAGGACCGCCCGAAGGAAGTCGCTGGTGTTCACCAGGCCCTTCATGAGGGCGTCCGCCCGGCCATCCCGGACCAGGGCCGCGGCTGTGCGCGCTGCCCGGGCTTCCTCCGGCTCGTGGAC
>JBGSPT010000278.1:0-11454 GCA_041738475.1 Treponematales bacterium | reverse complement strand
TGGCCGCCGCGGCCGCCGCCTGGCCCAATCTCGTAGGAGGGTCCGCGGACCTAACGGGCCCCAACTCCAGTCAGCTCCCCGAGGGCGGGGTTTTCTCCCGCGCCGATCCCGCGGGCAGGATGATCCACTACGGGGTCCGGGAGCACGCCATGGCCTCGGTGTCCAACGGCCTGGCCCTCCACGGCGGCCTGCGCCCCTTCTGCGCCACCTTCCTGGTCTTCGCGGATTATCTCCGGCCAGCCCTGCGACTGGCGGCCCTCATGAAACTCCCGGTGATCTACATCCTGACCCACGACTCCGTATTCGTGGGCGAGGACGGGCCGACCCACCAGCCCATCGAACACCTTGCCTCCCTGCGCTGCATCCCCAACGTCCGGGTCCTTAGGCCCGCGGACCCCGAGGAGACCGCCGAGGCCTGGCACCTGGCCCTGGAGCGCACAGACGGTCCCACCGTCCTGGCCCTGACCCGGCAGAACCTCCCCGTCCTGGCCAAGGCGGATCCCGACTGGCGGGAGACCATGAAGCTCGGGGCCTACGTGGTCCGCAACTCCAAGGCCGAGCCCGACGTGGTCGTCCTGGCTTCCGGCAGCGAGGTCCCCCTGGCCCTGGCCGCGGCGGACAAGGTCGTCGGTCTGGATGTCCGGGTCCTCTCGGTGCCCAGCCTGGAGCTCCTCCGGGCCGCGGATCCCGCGGTGCTCAGGGTCCTGATGCCCACGGGTGCCCGGGTCGTGGCCGTGGAGGCCGGGACAGCCTGGGGCTGGGACACCCTCACGACGACTCCCCAGGACGTCCTGTCCATCGACCGCTTCGGCGCCTCCGGGCCCGGGGACAAGGTGGCCGCCCTGCTCGGCCTTACGGTAGAAAAGCTGGCGGAGCTGATCGCGGGGTAAGTTCGCCCGGAAAAAAACAGCGGGCGCCGGTCGAGGCCGGCGCCCATTTTGTTAGAGGGCCGATGGAGGGGCAGGATCCAACCAATGCGAGCTCTGTCCCCCGGGGGAGTTCGCTGTCCCCCGGGGGAGTTCGAATCTGGATCCGAGCCTGAAACTCTCCAGCTTCGAGCGGTCCCCGATCAAGAAGCGCTAGAAGGCCCTACAGCACCCGCCGCAGGCTCGAGACGGCGCTGGTCCAGAAGCCCGGAGAGGGATCCGAGGTCAGGGACTCGAACTCCTCGGGGGTGTAGACCAAGAGGTCCATGGAAGGAACGAGGTCCTGGATGTCCGTGAAATCCAGGAATCGGTCCAGGAATGGTTTTGAAGTCCGGACCACCAAGAAGAGGTCCACGTCCGAGTCCCGGTCGAACTCCGGGGTGCCGTAGGAACCGAAGAGGTAGGCCGCCTCCACCCGGCCGGCCAGCCGGGTGCGGAGCTCTGCCTCGAATTGGGCCGGCGTAAGGCCGCCCAGGGGATCCCGGGTGTTCCAGATTATAATCGGCTCGTCCGGGCTCATGCCGAGGCGTCCGGCCCCCGGATCTCCGCCCGGGCCCGGTCCAGGAAGGCCTGAGCGTAGCGGAGGGCTTCGGCGGCCTGACCCTTCGTAAAATACTCGAAGGGCGAACCGGAATAAAAGGCATCCGGATACCGGGTCGTGATGTAGTATTGGTCCAGCACCCGGCCCATCTCGTCCAGCTCACCGTCGATTTCCAGGGCCGCCGCGATATCCTTGACCGAATGACTCTTGATCTGCGCGGCGCCCCGCCGGATCGCCATGCCCTTGAGGCTCTTTTCCGCAACCTGTTGAGAGGTGAAACAGACCAAGGCCCAGCGCCCCGAAACCAAAGCGTCCTTTGCCCAGAGGAGTTCCTCTTCCGCCTGCCTCAGCCAGTCGTTCGCACGGTTTGCCACGGCAACGCTCCTGCGTGTATCCTAGGGGACAGGGCTGGGGGAGTCAAGGCGGGCTTTCAGCAATGAGAGCTCTGTCCCCCGGGGGGAATCTCAGGGGGTATTGCATTCACTCTTCGACCCAGTTCTCCAATTTGAGCCCCGAGATCTTGCCGAACTCCAGACTGTTGTTCGTCACCAGAACACCATTTCGTGCCAGGACGATGGACGCGATGAACAAGTCGTTCGGACCGATCTGCTGCCCTCTTCGCTCCAACTCGAACCGCAGGTCGGCATAGACATAGGTCATGGAGTTTTCGAAGGGCACGATCTCGAATGGAGAAAGGAAGGCTTCAACTTTTTCTAAATTCTCGTCCTTTCGGACACTCTTGACGGCACCAAGAAGCAATTCCGCCTTCACGATGGAAGGTATGGCGACCCGTCCCGGCGCGGTCGAAAGAAGTCTGTCGCGAACGCTCCGGTATTTCCCATTCAGAAAATAGATGCAGGTATTCGTATCTAGGTAGTACATTTTTTATAGGGATTCGCGAGGGACATCGGACCCGGAAGGCTCACCCGGAGCGTGAAAGGAAGGATCCGAGATGGAACCAAACAAGTCCCGAAACCCGGTAGGATACCTGGGGTCGAGACGGGCACGAAGCTGCCGGGCTACCCATCCGGATATGGACAGGTGCTCTTCCTTGGCGGCATCCTCGACTTTCGACAAGGTTTGCTCATCAATATACAGGGAAATCTGGGGCACGTTTAGCCTCCTGATCCGAGCATACTACTAATTTTGTCAACCTACAAGTATATTTTCAAGTATACTTGTCGCAGTGTCATATTATCCTAAAAGGTATCCTAACAGACTCCAGGACATAAATTCGCCCGGGCTGTGACGTGGTACAGAGCCCCGGTTTGAAGCCGTCTTGGTTTGCGCATACCGGGGATACGCACGGGTAGGGTTGGTTTACATGCGTTATACAGAAGTGGGCACTGTCTCTTGGGAAGCTCACCTCCCTTTAGATCTGTCCCCTGGAGGCTCATTCTACCTTGAACCGCAACAATTCAAAGGCTTCAATTATTCGATCGAGATCGGAATGTTCCAGGCGATCGCCTCTAGGGTATCGGAGCTCAGAATAGTACGACTGAATCAAGGACAACTCATCAAAATCGGTCTGGGATACACGTACACCCAGGAGCTCCGCAAGTTTGAAAAGCCTTTCAAGATCGTGAACTCGTGGTATGTCACCACCCTTTGCGGCTATCAGTCCTTTCAAATACTTCTCAGCCGCCTGGTGAAAATGATATGCGGCGATATCCGGAGCGGCCCCCTCTCGAACCAGGATACGGGCGCTCTTCTCGTCATCTTCCGCAAGTTCAAACCAGTATTGCGGGTCCGAGTCGTTATGCGGCATAAACGACCCTACCTTCTCGAGAAATGGCCTTAAGGATGGACCAGCCTTCTTTGCTCCTTTTATCAAATTCCGTTTCCGTCAGGACCATTAAATCCAGGGACCAGTCGGCGGAGGCAATTTCTCGCATCAATTGTATATAGAGGGATCTTGTGTCCGCGGAATCTGCAACCACAAGGCAAAGATCGATATCGCTCTCCGCGTTGCCGTCTCTACGAGCTCGACTTCCAAAGAGAATCGCCCGCCTAACCTGTGTGTAGGCAGGCAACCGCGAAGTGACTAAATCCAAAAAAAAACGCTCATCCATATCCGGCAACCCTTCTTCCAGAAGTATACCATAGGTCGGTTCAAATCTGAAGTTCGTACGGTAGGAGGTTCCGGTCGATGTACTCGAAGACCATCAGGAACTGAGAAAAGGTCCGGATGATCCTAGAGAAAAATCTATCTCCCCAGACATGGCCGACATACCCATGGATGCGGTTGTATGCCATGGCGAAGACGCTCATGATCCATTGCATGATGCGGGAGAGGGATTCCCCGCGGCCCGGGCGGATCATGAGGTGGAAGTGGTTTCCCATGAGGGTGAAATTCTCGATCCGGAAGTCGTACCGTTTCCGGGCCCGGGCTACGACCTGAAGGAAAAGATCCTTCATGCCCCTATTGTCCAGGATCATCTCTTTCCGGTTCGCCCGGGCGGTAACGTGGTACAGAGCCCCGTTTTGAAGCTGTCTTGGCGTTCGCATACCGGGGATACGTGCGGCGAGGGTAGATTTGCTTGCGTTAGACAAAAGGCAAGCTCGGTCCCCCGGGGAGTTCGCAGGGACTACTATGTATCGCTTAAGGCCTTGATAATCGCCTTCGCCAGATGCTCGTTTATCTCCCGATGGCGGGGTACAGCTTGGAGTCGACCCGTTTCATGGTTCGCATACCAATCGTGCTTTCCGCCATGTCGAACCAGTTCACATCCGAGTCGACGAAGCTCCCGGATCAGATCCTCCCTCTTCACGAGGTGACGACCAGCTCGTCAACTTTACGGACATAGGGCAGTTCGCCACTTGATAAATCACGATAGAGATCGATCAAGTTGTCTTTAAGGTCCTCTTCGGTCTCCCCTTGGGTCATGTAATCGGGAAAATCGAGAAGGTAACCAAGATAGACCGATCCGTCCCGCCAATGGACATATCTCAACGTCATACTACTATCGTCTGAATTCACCGAAGCATTGTCAAGATGCTTATAAATCGCGGTTGAGGATTCCCTAATACTCCCATCCTGGTCGGCATGATTCTTTTTAAGGCTCGAGCAAGGACTCCCTCATTTTTCGAAAGCCTAAGCTGCACGTGGGCTGGATAAAAAAATCCAAGATGGGATTCCCCGCGGCCCGGGCGGATCATGAGGTGGAAGTGATTCCCCATAAGGGTGAAATTCTCAATCCGGAAGTCGTACCGTTTCCTGGCCCGGGCGATGACCTGAAGGAAGAGCTCCTTCATGCCCCTGTTGTCCAGGATCATCTCTTTCCGGTTCGCCCGGGCTGTGACGTGGTAGAGACCGCCGTCCTGAAGTTCCCTTGGCTTACGCATACCGGGGATACGCGCGGCAAGGGTAGATTTGCTTGCGTTAGACAAAAGGCAAGCTCTGTCCCCATGGGAGTACCATCCGGAAGTCGTACCGCTTCCGGGCCCGGGCTACGACCTGAAGGAAGAGATCCTTCATGCCACTGTTGTCCAGGATCATCTCTTTCCGGTTCGCCCGGGCTGTGACATGGTAGAGACCGCCGTCCTGAAGTTCCCTTGGCTTACGCATACCGGGGATACGCGCGGCGAGGGTAGATTTGCTTGCGTTAGACAAAAGGCAAGCTCTGTCCCCCGGGGAGTTCGCCCGGAGAGTTCACCGGGGAGTTCACGGGGAGTTCGGCGAAGCGACTTACGCGAGCTCTGTCCCCCGGGAGAGTTCCATTTGCAAGTATATCATCAAGTATACTTGCCGCAGTGACATACAATCCTAAGAGGTATCCTAACAAACTCCAGGACTTACGTTCGCCCGGGCTGTGACGTGGTACAGAACCTCGGTTTAAAGCTGTCTTGGTTTGCGCATACCGGGGATACTCGGGTTAAGGGCTGTTCTGCTTGCGTTAGACAGGAGGCGAGCTCTGTCCCCCGGGGAGTTCGCTATTCCGTCACCGGAATCGAAAATTCAAATGCCTTTCCATTCACGTAGAATGATGCCTCCACGTTGAAGGGGCGCGGAATGGGGCGTTCCCCAATCAATACCATAATATAGGACCGCCTTCCGGCCTTGCGCTCGAAAGAAAGGAACGGAAGATAGGTCCGTTCCAGTACCTCCGTCTGCTTATCGAACTCTTCCAAGGTCCCCATGTCACGCCAATACTCCACCATTGCAGGCTTGTCCATGAACCGCGCAAGGTTGGTGCCTTGATCTGACACGGCTTTCACCCGACCATACTCTATATTCACCGGAACATCAGAAGTTATTGCAAGTTCTAGGACAATGAACTCCTTTGTCTTCTTAATAAGCATATCCGATGGAGCCATATATGGGTTCATTGCGTAATTCGTGCCGAATCTGCTCCCGATCCTGTGCTTATCCAGGATCGTAAGGTCAACATACGATTCTCCCGGGTTATCTGGGGATGCTGGGGAAGATGCACAAGAAGTCAAAAAACCTAACAATATAATTATCGAAACGGAATGTACGATCATCGATCTGTTCATTTGCTCCCACCAAAAAAAGGCCGGCCCGAAGGCCGGCCTAGATCCTTACTCAGACTTCCTGGATTAGAAATCCAGTCCGAAGAGCAGGGGGATGGACCAGGTCTCGTCGGCATTGAGCTGGAAGCCCAACTCGAGCCAGCCGGCGGAGAAGGTCATCGTGGCATAGGGATAGAGGGCGACGCCGCCGGAGAACCAAGCAGCGCTGTCGCTTCCGTAGGAAGCCAGTACACCGAAGGCGAAGGGATCCATGCCGTACTCGGCCTGAACCTCGAAGCCATACTCGAAGGGATCGTCAAGCGTGAGGGCCGCGTCCAGACCGAAGGTCAGGGCGTCCATGGTGTAGCCAGCGGTGGCATAGATGTAGTTGACATCGGCGGCATTCTTGAACCCGACGCGGGCGGTGAGGCCCTCGACCATGAGGAGGTCGGCACCGATGGCAAGCTCTTCGTCATCCAGCTTGTAGGAGAAGACGACCTTCACCATGTCCGTGACGGTGTAGCCGGCGCCAAAGCTCGCGGCGCCGAAGTCATCACCGGTGTCCGCGCCCGTCATGGGAACGAACGCCGCAGCCACAAGCCCGTCGATCGGCATGACCTTGAGCATCCAGCCGGCATCTACGTTGGCGATACGAGTGGAGAAACCGTTGCCCTCGATGAAGGAGGTCAGGCGGACGTCACCGGTCTCGCGGAGAACACCAGCGTAGAGCTTGGCCTTCCCGTCGAAGAGGTTGAAGTACACGGAATAGTTCCGGGGTTCCTTGAAGAAATCATGATCCCCATCACTGATCGCCGTCATGGAGAAGCCCATGTCGTCGGCCTTGTAGTTGACATAGAGCTCGGCGTACTCGGTGTACTCGGTGGTGCCATCATCTTCGAAGTTGGTGGCAACGAATTCACCATACATCCCGAAGGTCATTGCGGGGTCCGCAGCGAACGCCGCGCCGACCATCGTCAGAGCGAGGAGAAGAACCAAAAGCTTCTTCATCTAAATTCCTCCTTGTGGAGTAGGCAGGGGGCTGAACCTACGGTCCGGCGCTCCCCTATCACTTTGAGGCAGTATAGCCTTCGCAAAATGGGGTGTCAAGAAAAAAAGAAGTTTTTTGTAACCTTGGGAAGGGTGGAATTCCGAATTCACCGACTTTTCTTGGATTTTTAAATGATTTTATAAAAACAAGTTAGCATACGGGGCCCCTGCGACATCTTCGATATATCGTGTTTTACATATTTCCTGAATTTGTCGTTTTCGCGGGGATCGGAGAGCATCCAAGGGGTTTTTAATGCAGCCGAGGGGCGTTGTGTACTCTGTGCATGGCGGCTGCCATCGAAAAAATGCAGGGGAGGCGCGCCAATGTCACGTCGCTCACTCATAGTGAGTCCACATCCTTAAAACTTTGACAACTCTCTCCTCCTCGTACACGGCGTAGACAAGCCGGTGTTGGAGGTTGATCCGTCGGGAATAGCAGCCTGCTAGGTCTCCGACGAGCTTTTCGTAGGGCGGCGGGTTTTTGTAAGGATTCTCTTCCAGGATCCCCAAAAGCTTTTCGACGTTCTCCTTCAATCCGGTCTGCTTGACCTTAACCGCGTCCTTCACCGCGTGCCGCGAGAAGACCACCCGGTATCGGTTCACCACCCGGGCTCCGAGGCGCAGGATTCCAGGGGCTCGTCCAGGCCTTCCCGGATGGACTCGCGCATGCCGGGGATCGAGAGCAGGAAGAGGGTCTCCGCCATGGCGCGCCAGTCCTCCTCAGATACCAGGACGGCGGCGCCGGATTTTCCGGCTATGATGACCGGCTCGTGGGAATCCTGCACGTCTTGGACGAGCTTGTAGAGTTGTTTCCGGGCGGAAGTCACATTGAATACACTCATCGATTACCTCGTACGCTTTTGCGTACGTTAATATTACTACTGACCGAAAATCTCGTCAATCGTTCCGCCCCGGGGACAGAGCTGAAGTCGATCGGAAGCGTGGCGTAGAGCGGCAATGAGGATCACGCCGGGCCTCGAAACGGAGGGCATGCAATATTGGAGACCGCCCTGCCCGAATCTTCATCCCGTCTGGGATGGCCGAAATTGAAGTTTGACCACAGGTTGTGATTACATTATAATTACACCAAGGAGATCAGGAAATGCTTGTTTCCATAGTGCCAATCGGCAATTCCAAGGGCATTCGACTGCCGAAAGCCATTCTCGAACAGCTTCAAATCGCGGATACTGTGGAACTGGAGATCGACAATCAGCAAATCATTCTCAAACCAGTACATCTGTCCCCAAGAAAGGGATGGCGGGAGGCATTCGTAAAAATGCGGGATAGAAAAGAAGATTCGATGCTCATACCCGAAGAAACGGATTCGGGGGCGTTTACATGGGAATGGTGATCAATCAATACGAAATTCATCTGGTGGATCTGGATCCTACGATAGGACATGAAATCACGAAAACCAGACCCTGTTTGGTGATTTCCCCGGACGAAATGAACCATGCGATCGGAACCGTGATAATCGTGCCCATGACAACCAAGTCCCACGCCTATCCGACCAGAATCGAATTGGAGTTCGCCGGGAAACGAGGATGGATCGTCCTCGATCAGATTAGAACGGTAGATAAAGGTAGATTGATAAAAAAAATGGGCACCCTCGACCAAAGGGAAATCGCGCAGGTCAAGAAAACGCTGAAAGAGATGCTTGTTGATTGAGGGGAAAACCGCTGCGGGACCGGCCCCGGGGACAGAGCTAAGGAATGTTGAAAGAACTCTTGACACCCCGCCCGCCCCGTTCTACGGTTATCTCAGCCGAGAATCATTATAAACCAGGAGCCCGCCATGTCCGGAGCTACCTTCCCCTCACCCGGGGAGATCCTGCGGAAGCGGTTCATGATCCCCCGGGGAATTTCCATCTACCGCGTCGCCAAGGATGCCGGCATCCCCGCCACCCGGATGTCCGGAATCCTCCGGGGGCAGAGGAAGATCAACGCAGAGACGGCCCTGCGCCTGGCCCGGTACTTCGGGAACGATCCGGAATACTGGATGGGCATCCAGAACCGGTACGACCTGGCGGAGGAGCGTAGAAGGCTGACGGATGAGCTGTACAAGATACGAAGCGTGTCGTGAAACCGTATAAGTTCACGAAAGCCCTATGTGGATTAACACGGATACTCCTTGTTCTACGGTATAACCGGAGTTATACTAGAGACATGAAGACCGCAGTCTCCCTGCCCGACGACCTGTACGAGGCCGCGGAACGCACGGCCGAGCGGCTCGGCATACCCCGGAGCCGGCTCTTTTCCCGGGCCCTTTCGGAGTTCATCCGCTCCCACTCCCGGGAATCCGTACGCGAGCGGCTCGACACGGTGTACTCGGGCTCTCCGGAGCCCCTGGATCCGGATCTCGCGGCGGCGCAGAGGAAGGCGGTCTCCGATGCCGATCCGTCGTGGTGAGATCCGGTGGGCGGACCTCGGGGTGCCTTCGGGCTCCGCCCCGGGATTCCGCCGTCCGGTCCTGATTCTCCAATCGGACAGCTTCAACGAAAGCCGGATCGCCACCGTGATCTGCGCCGTGCTCACGTCCAATCTCCGGCTGGCCGAGGCGCCGGGGAACGTGTTGCTCGAGAGCGAAGAGTCCGGTCTGGACCGGGATTCAGTGGTAAACGTCTCCCAAATCGTCACCCTGGACAAATCCTGCCTGGATTTCCGGGTCGGCTATGTCCAGCCCTCCACCCTCCGCCGGGTCGAGGAAGGCCTTCGCCTAGTGCTGGATCTGGAATGAACCGGCGAGGCTGTCCCCCTCACCCGCCCCTTGCCAGTCTCACCATCAAAAGCGCCGCGTCCGAGGGCCGGAGGCCCGGGATCCGGGCCGCCTGGCCCAAGGTGAGGGGCCGGACCGCCTCGAGCTTCTCCCGGGACTCCGTGGAGAGGCCCTCAACGGTCCTATAGTCGAAGCCCTCGGGGATACGAAGGTCCTCGGAGCGGCCCAACCGGGCGGCCTGGCGGGCTTCCCGGGCCGCATAGCCTTCGTAACGGGCGTCCAGGACCGCGGTTTCCACCTGGTCCGGGGACAGAGCCGACAATTCGGGTAAAAAACGGACAAGATCCAAGTCGAAGGCCCGGGGATCCCGGACCGCCCGGTCCCAACTCTCGCCGACGTGGGGAACCAGCGGGGACAGAGCTCGAGGAACGTCCGAAGGCGGCGGGGACAGAGCTGCCGCCCTAACCGCGTCGGCCGGGGTGACTTTCCGGATCCGGAGGAGCTCCGCGGCCTCCTCGATCCCCGTCCGGCGGGCCTCGAAGCGCTCCCAATGCTCGTCGTCCACCAGGCCTTCTCGCCGGCCGACGGGGGTGAGCCTCCGGTCCGCTGTGTCGCAGCGCAGGGTTAGGCGGCGCTCGGCGCGGCTGGTGAACATGCGGTAGGGCTCCTGGGTGCCCAGGGTGGTGAGGTCGTCCGCCAGAACCCCGATGTAGGACTCCGAGCGGGACAGAACCAGGGGCTCCTCGCCCCGAAGTCGCCGGGAGGCGTTGATCCCCGCCAGGATCCCCTGGGCCGCGGCTTCCTCATAGCCCGAGGTCCCGTTGGTCTGCCCCGCGGTGAACAGGCCCCGGATCCGCTTGGTTTCCAGCGAGGGACAGAGCTGAAGGGGATCCAGGTAGTCGTACTCCACCGCGTAGGCGGGCCGCACGATCTCGACCCGCTCCAGCCCCGGGACGGTCCGCAGGAAGGCCTCCTGGACGTTTTCGGGCAGGGAGGACGAGAGGCCGTTCAGGTACATCTCGTCGGTGGAAAGGCCCTCGGGCTCCACGAAGACCTGGTGCCGGGTCCTGTCCGGGAAGCGGACCACCTTGTCCTCGATGGAGGGGCAGTACCGGGGTCCCCTGCCCGTGATCTTCCCGCCGTACAGGGGAGAGCGGTCCAGGCCCGCCCGGATGGCTTCGTGGGTGGCCTCGGTGGTGTAGGTGATCCAGCAGGGGACCGAGGGCCGGTCCACCCCGTCGTTCCAAAACGAGAAGGGCCGGGGCTGTTCCCCCTCCTGGCGCTCCATCCGGCCGTATTCCAGGGACCGGCCCCGGACCCGGGCGGGGGTGCCGGTCTTCATGCGGCCCACGGTAAATCCCTTGGCCCTGAGCTCTGTCCCCAGGCCGACCGCCGCTCCTTCGCCCAGACGGCCCCCCGGGGCCTCCCACTCCCCGATGAAGAGCCTTCCTTCCATAAAAGTGCCCGTCGTGAGGACCACGGCGGCCGCTCCGATCCGCTCTCCCCGCTCGGTGACCACACCCTCGATCCGGGACCCTGACCGATCGGTCAAGATGTCCGTGACCGTGTCCATGCGGATATCCAGGCCCGGCAGGGACTCCAGACGGCACCGGGCGAGGCTCGAGTAGAGGGCCTTGTCCACCTGGGCCCGGGGGGCCTGGACGGCGGCGCCCCGGGACCGGTTCAGGACCCGGTACTGGATCATGGAGGCGTCCGTCAACAAGCCCATCTCGCCGCCCAGGGCGTCCACCT
>JBGSPT010000298.1:0-5320 GCA_041738475.1 Treponematales bacterium | reverse complement strand
GAAGGCCGGGAAGGGGCCAGGAGGGCCGGGGGCGGAGGGGAAGCGGAGGGCGCGGGAACCTCGACCTTTTCCATGAAGTATCCCCGCCAGGGGGCTTTTTCCGAGGAATCCCAGACCGCGTACCTGCCACCCGCGGCCTTGTACATGTGGGAGTCCTTGAACACGACGATCCGGGCGATCAGGTACACGCCCCTGCTCTTCATTTCCGCGACGAAGGACTCCACGTCCAGGGGGTTCACGGACCGGCCCAGGCGCCGGACCAGCTCGGTGCGGGGCTCGAATCGCAGGCGCCCCAGATCGTCCTTGAGATCCACCACGACGCTGTCCAGGTTGTGCCGTTCCAGGACCCCGACATACTTGGCCCGGCTCTCGGGGTTGACCATGAAGCCCGTCTGCAGGTACAGGCCGTGGCGGCCTTCGGCGGCGGCCCGGTGGGGCTTGCGGTTCTTGAAGGCAGCCAGCCACAGCTCCGAAAGCCGGACCGGACGGCCATAGGAATCGGAGCCGTGGAAGGACTCCAGCTGGCCCGGCAGGGCGCGGGAAGCCGTAAGGACGGCCCGGAGAGCCGCGGGTTCCGCTTCGTGGCGGCCCGATCGGGGGTCGTAGCGATATACCTCCCCCTCGGTCACATAGAGGACGCCGTCTTCCCGGACCTGGAGGCTCTCGAAGCAGGCGAAGTCCCTGTCGTCCGCGTGGACCGCCGTAAAGGCGCGCCGGGCGTTGTCCCAGCGGTACAGCCTGGGAAGGAAGGAGTTGGCCGCCCAGATCCGGGCCCCCTCGGGTCCCTTGACGATCGCGATGTCGGAAACCTCGTCGGGGCTCGATGAGCCCGCGGCCTTGTCCAGCCCCGCGGCTTCGGTCCACGAGGCCCCGGGATTACCCAGTGGCCGGAGGAAGACTCCGCGGATGGGATGGGAGGCGAAGATAAGGTTCTCCGTCCCGGAGACGACCGCCGCCGCCTTCAATCCCGTGGTCCAGGACGGGGCGGGGGGGAGGGCGGCCCAGGACAGGCCTCCGTCCCGGGTCAGGAAGACCGCGTCCTTGGTGCAGGTCACGAGGGTTTTCGGGTCGTAGGGATCGACCTCCAGGTCCTTCAGGGCCTGGATTTCGTACCGGAAGCTCTTTACGCCCTTGTCGTACCTCTTGATCGTCTTGACCGGAAGGCCCTTGTTCCGTTCCTCGAAACCCGCCAAGTCCCGGCTGAACACCACGCCCCGGGAGCTCAGGAAGTACCAGCCGGCTTCGGTGGCCAGGATCTTCTTGACCTCCCCGCCAAGCCACAGGGGTCTGGATGTACCGTCCCGCTCGATTCTGTACAGGCCCGTGTCGAAACCCGCCAGGTTCTGGGCGGACAGGGAAAGCGCGAGTGCCAGGGCGAGGACGAGGGTCGAAGCGATTCTGGGGGCGGGAAGGCGCATGCGGTAGGTGCTCCCGGGTAGGCTGAAGTATGGACCGTGCGCGAAAGGTCCGCGCCCGGACCCGCGAAGGGGCGATATCTCCTCCGCGTCACGTATAGTATCGGCGGAAGCCGGGATGGGGAAGAGGCTTCCGGGGAGCGGAGACGGGGGAAGGACCTCCACGACGCGGGCTTATATTCCGGGACCGCGGCGCGTTCCGCCTCGGCGCCTAGGGGGCGCGCCTCCGGACGGTCAGCACCCGTTCCTCCGCCTCGGATTCCTCCCGGAACCGGTTCCGCTCGGACTCCCAGAACCATTCCTGGGCGGAGAACGGCTCCTGCCCGGGCTCGGGGGGCCTGCGCTCCCAGGCCCCGGAGGTATGGAGGACCCGGGCCTTGACGGTATCCCGGAAATACCCCTGCAGGATGGAAAGCACCCTGTCACGGGCCGCGGGATCCGGCACGGGGAACATGAGCTCGATCCGGCGTTCCAGGTTCCGGGGCATCCAGTCCGCGGAGGACAGATAGAGCTCCTCGGCTCCCCCGTTCCGGAAGTAGAAGATCCGGGAGTGTTCCAGGAACCTGCCCACCACGGAGACCACGGTGATGCTTTCCGAGAGCCCCTCGACGCCGGGGACCAGGATGCAGATCCCCCGGACGTTCAGGAGGATCCGGACCCCCCTTCGGGATGCCCGGTACAGGGCGGCGGCGACCTCCGGGTCGCACAGGGAGTTCATCTTGGCCATGATGAGGCCCGGAGATTCCGGAGAGCTCCAATCCGCCTCCCGGTCGATCATGGCGATGATGCGCCGTTTGAGGCTGAAGGGAGCCATGGCCAGGGTCCGGAGCTCCTCCACCGCGGAAAGTCCGGTCAGCATGTTGAAGAAGAGCCCCGCCTCCCTGCAGAGGGTCTCGTTGACGGAGAAGAAGGAGAGGTCGGAGTAGAGACGCGCGGTCTTGTCGTTGTAGTTACCCGTGGACAGATGGACGTACCGGAGGATGGACCCGTCTTCCTCCCGGCGGACCACCAGGCAGGCCTTGGCGTGGACCTTGAGGCGGGCCACCCCGTAGACCACCACCGCCCCCGCCTGCTCCAGACTGGAGGCCCACTCGATGTTCTTGGCCTCGTCGAAGCGAGCCTTGAGTTCCACCATCACCGTCACCTGCTTGCCCTTGGCGGCGGCCCGGGTCAGGGAGCGCACCAGGGGGGAGTCCCCGGAGGTCCGGTACAGGGTCATCTTGACGGCCAGGACGGTCGGATCATCCGCGGCGGCGCGCACGAACTCCTCCACCGGGGAGAAGGACTCGTAGGGCACGTGGAGGAGTATGTCACCCTTGCGGATCTGGTCGAATATGGAGTTGTCCTCGGAAAACTCGTAGCCCTCCACCGGCTTGCGGGCCGGGAAGCGCAGGCGGTCGAAGCCCTTCATGGTCGCCAGCTCCATGAAGGACCGGAGGTCGATCGGGCCCTCGAGCTCGTAGACGTCCTCCTCCGAAAGCCCGAGCACCTCCCGGAGCCGGTCCCGAAGCAGGGGGGTTCCCATCCCGAGGGTGATGCGCACGGGCCAGGAGTTCTGGCGGTTGGCCAGGACCTCCTCCATGGCGGCTACGAAGTCGTCGTCCCGGCCCTCGTCGACGCCGATGGCCGCGTCCCGGGCCACCTTGAAGAGGTTCCTCTCCAGGACCCGATACCCCGGGAAGAGGGCATGCCCGAGGGTCAGGATCACCTCGTCCAGAAGGGCCAGGTGGGTGCGGCCCGATTCAGAGGGGATGGGCACGAAGCGGTCCAGGTTGGGAGGGACGTTCACCATGACCAGCCGCGGCGCACCGTCCGGAGCCGCTTCGGAAAGGCCGGAAGGGCCGTCCTGGGACGTCCCCGTCCGGGGTTCCAGGGGCTCCAGGAGAAAGGCGGCGTGCATGCGAAGGTTACCCGTGGAGGGAACTCCCTCTCCGTCGTCCATCCGCAGGGGCGTGAGGACGGGCAGGATGTTCCGGGCGAACCACGCCTCCAGCCACCGGAGCTCCGAACCCGTCCAGTCCATGGGCCGGACCACGCAGAGCCCCTCGGAAGCCAGGGCGGGGAAAATCTCCTCCTGGAGGCACCGATACTGACGGGTCTGGATGTCCCGGACCCGGGCGGAAACGGCCGCCATCTGTTCTTCCGGCGAAAGCCCCGAGGGATCCCGGGATTCGTCCCGGTCCCGGATCTGGGCCTTGATGCCCGCCACCCGCACCATGAAGAACTCGTCCATGTTGGACGACACGATGGACAGGAACTTGAGGCGCTCCAGTGGGGGGTTGGAGGGGTCCAGCCCCTCCTCGAGCACACGGTTGTTGAACTCCAGCCAGGAAAGCTCGCGATTGAAGAACCGGTCTTGACTCATGCGAGAACCGCCTTGATCCCGAACACGTCCTCGAACATATCGCCTTTTTCCTCCAGGGACAAGCGCTCCAGGGTCAGCTCCCCGCCCTCCTCGACCCGGATGACCAGGTGGTCCTCCTTACGCTCCGTATCCGTGATCCGCACCCGCTGGGTGTGGCCCCGGTCCAGGGCGTCCGCCACCCGCAGGAGGGCGGAGAGCTTCAGGACGATGATCCGGTCCTCCCGGGAGAGGCTCATGAAGCTGGGATGGGCGGAGGAAGGGCTTGCCTTCCGGTGGTATCGGGCGCAGTTGGCGATGATGGTCAGTTCGTCCCGCTGGAGGCCGAAGATCTCGCTGTTGGCGATGATGTATTCCGAATGTTTGTGGTGGCCGCTGGTGCGGATGAAGGTGCCCACGTCGTGCAGGAGGCCCGCGATCTCTAGAAGCAGACGTTCCCGCTTCCCCAGGCCGTGGTCGTCCGCCAGCCGGTCGAAGAGCTCCAGGGCCAGCTCCGAGACGTGCTGGGCGTGATCCTCATCGAAGTGGAAGCGGCGGCCCAGGGCCAACGTCGAGGCGACCACCTGCCGGTGCAGCTCGTTCTCCAGGGAGGCGGAGGGGCCCTGGGTTATACGCATCAGAAAGCCGTCCCGGATGGACACGAAGGGCACGATCAGCTCATCCGCGGCGGTCCGCTCCAGGAAAAGCTTGGTGATCAAAAGGCCTACGGCGAAGCCCTCCGCCTCCCCGTGGGTCACCCTGTACTTGGCCACGATCTCCTCGGCCCGGAGCTCCTGGATCTCCTGGACGAAACGGTCGAAGGAGTCCCGGGGCACCACATAATAGTCTCCGCCGGCGGAACGGGTTCCGACGGCCCGGGCGGCGAAGCGGGCGTCGCTGCCGATGACCACGAAGTTTCGCACCGTGGCCAGGGGCATCTCCGAGTCCAGGTTGTCGCAGGTGGTCCGGACATTGTCCGTGAGGTACCGCTCGAGGTAGGCGGAGGATCCCATGGCCGCCCGGACCTGCTCGTCCACCCGGATGGTTCCGATCCGCAGGGAATGGGCGGCCATCATGCGCCCCCGGCGCAGGAGCATCAGCTCCGTGGACCCGCCCCCCACCTCGATGATCAGGGCGTTCCCCCGGGCCAGGGCCCGGAACTCCTCACCCAGGGCCTTCTGGACCGCCAGGTACATCAGGTGGTTCTCCTCGATGTCTTCCACGATGTCCACCGAAAATCCCGTCTGCAGGGCGATGCGGTCCGTGAAGGTGTCCCGGTTGTCCGCCTCCCGCAGGGCGCTGGTGGCGATGACCCGGGCGTCCTTGGGCTCGATCCCGTAGGTCCGCAGGAGCTCCCGGAAACCCCGGAGCACGGCGATCACCTCCAGCATGGAGGCACGGCTGACGGAACCCGAGACGAAGACGTCCCGGCCCAGCTGGACCGGCTTCCCCGCGTGGTCCAGGACCCGGTACTCCCCCGAGGCCTCGACGGCCGCCACGATCAGGCGTATACCCGTGGAGCCCACCTCCACCACCGCCAGGGTCTTCTGCCCGCTCATGCCTC
>JBGSPT010000274.1:0-4947 GCA_041738475.1 Treponematales bacterium | reverse complement strand
TGCGCCGCCAGATCGACCCGGGCCGGACTTTTCCGGATCAGCGTCATCGGAGGGGAAAAGGGGTTCACGGACGACCCGGACCGGGAGGCGTCCCGGCGGCCCCCACGGCCTGCAGGCCCGCGTCGAAGGCGTCCCGGAGCTCCTCGTCCCCCCGGGAAAGAAGGTAGACCACCGAAAGCTCATGTCCCGTCTCGAAACAGGACTTCACGGTCCCGGAAAAGTAGTGCTCCGACAGGTAGGCGCCCACCAGGCGCTCGGTGATCGCGCAGTCCACCCGTTCCCATATGACGGCGGCAAAGGCTTCCAGATCGTTGGAGGTGACCACGACCTCGCAGCCCGTCCCGCGGAGGCAGTCCAGGACATAGGAACCCTCCTGTGCCGCCACCCGCCGTCCCGACAGGTCCGATAGACCTCGGTACGAGGAAGCCTTGGATTCGTGGGCGAAAACCGCGGGCCGGAAGGCTCCGAAGGGGCGGGTGGGTATTACGGGCTTGTCCGCCAATCCCTCGTTGGGCCAGCCGACGTTGGCGACTACCCGCACCTTTCCGGCCAGCAGATCCGACAAGGCCTCGAAGAACTGCCCGGGATGGAACTCCGGAACCAGGCTTACGGCCTCCAGGGCCCTGCGGGCCGTCTCGATGGCCTTTCCGGCGGACTGGCCTCCCTGGATATGCACCCAGGGAGGATAGCTTACGTCATGGGCGATGATCACCGACTGCCCTCCCTCCTTGGCGCCCATCAGGTCCCGCAGGGAATCGGACAGAAGATTGATCTCGGTCTTGACGGACCCCGCCGCGGTCTGCACGGCCACGGCGGAGGCCTTCTGCCGGCCCAGGGTTTCCCGGACCAGGGAAGAGTTGTCGTTCAAGAGGCGGGCCGCCTCGGAGAGGTCGGTCATGGACCGGGCGATCCGTCCGGAGCTTTCCTTCTGCCCCTCCAGGGCATCCCGGATCGCCCGCATGTTGGCCGCAGCTCCCGCCGCCGCGGAAGCGCCGGATTCCAGTTCCTCCCGGGCGTGGCTCATCCTGCGGGAAAGCTCGGACTTGCCCTGCGCTATGGCGGAAAGGCCCTCGTCCGCGGAACCCATGCCTCCTCGGAGTTCCTTGAGAAGACTCGCGGCGGAATCCGTCAGGGCCCGGCTCTTGGCGGCCAGGGATTTCACCTCCGTGGCTACGACCTTGAAGCCCTTTCCGTGGGCTCCCGCCCGGGCCGCCTCGATGGCCGCGTTCAAGGCCAGAAGGTTGGTCAACTCGGCGATCTCCTCGATGGACCGGAGTGCTTCTTCGATTCGGTCCGCGCTCTCGGACACCCTCCGGAACACCGATACGAACAGCTCGAACCGGGAATCCATGTCAACCAGGGCCCGGGACCCGTCCTCCACGGCGGAGCGGGCGCTTCCGACCGAAACCTCCGCGGCTTGGAGCCGGGAATCCGCCTCGCCGGCGGCGCCGGAGATGCCGGAGATGCCGCCGTTCAGGGAGTCCAGGTCCGCTTCGATCCCACGGAGCGCGTCGAGATTCTTGGAATTGGCCGCCAGGCTTTCATCGAAAAAGTCCGTGGTCAGATCCGACTCGACGGACAGGGACCATACATGATCCGCCAATACCCGATACCGGGAGCGGAGTTCCTTGAGGCGCGCGGCGGTTCGGGCCGCGGAGACTTGTCCTTCGGATTCCTGGGCCATTCCCAAACCTCCCGGACAGATATCGGAATCGATTATTTCACGCTTTTTCCGGATAGGCTAGGACTTTTTTGACATTCCGGAGAGAATCGTCACGCTTCCCGCGAGGATCCCGCCAAACCCGGGCGGCCGTCCGCCAAGAGGGGGCCGAGATCGAACATACTCGCTATCCGCAGGTTGTCGTAGTCCGGATGCCGGTTCCGGTCGTCCAGGAGGACCCCGTTGCCCCCGCATTCCAGGTATCCCCGGACGTATCGGGGCAGGTCGTCCACCAGGAGGGTTTCCGAGGGCTTGACCCCCAGGGCGGAACAGACCCGGAGACCCGCGGCGGGATGGGGCTTGCCCTTGAAATGGTTGAAGCGGATGTCGAAGACCGCCTGGAAGATCTCCGGGAACCCGAGCCGCCTAAGAACCCTATCCGCGTGCTCCCGGGTGGAATTCGTGAAGACCGCCTTGGGATAAGGCAGGGAGCGCAGGAACTCTCCCAGGGCGGGATCCGGATCGATGCACGCCTCCTCGCCCTCGGGATGGACGGCGGCCAGGTAAGCCTCGGGATCGTCGAACCCGTAGTCCGCCATGAGCCATTCCAGGGTGGTGCCGTGCCGGGGCATCTCGGCCCGCCTTCGATCCAGGGCTTCCTCCACGGAGAGGTTCAGGAACCGGGCGGTGTACTCGTTCATACGGCCCACGATCTCGGCCTCCATGGGGTTGGAGGAGGGGTACAGGGTGTTGTCGAGATCGAAAAGCAGGAACCGAATCATAGGAAGGATACATACCATGCGAACGGGGATATGAACAACCCAACCTTGACCCGCCGGCGGTTTCGGGGGATGATGGGCCCGCGGCAGGGGGGCCGGGAATGCAGCGAATTCTCTATTTATATCTGAATACCGGCGGCGGCCACATATCCGGAGCCCGGGCCCTCAAGACGGGGATGGAAGCCCTCTTTCCAGGACAATCCGAAGGCCATCTCCTGCACGGATACCCGCCGCGGCTGATCCTGGACCGTCTGGTGATGGAGCAGGGATACTCCCTGGCGGTAAACCACTTCATGCCCGGGTACCTCCTGGTCTATAAGCTCGCGGAGCTCCGTCCCCTCATATCTCTGTCCCAGGAGACCACGGCCCAGGCCTGCTCGGGGTATATCGCATCGCATATCCGCAGGCTGGGTATATCCAAGGTCGTCTGCCTGCACTTCATCCTGGAAAAGGCCGCCCGGGACGCTATACGGCAGGTGGACCCGGCCATCCCCCTGATCACGGTGGTCATGGATCCCTTCTCGGTCCCCCCCATCTGGTTCGGGGTGAAGGACCAGGAGTTCTGCGTCTTCTCCGAGCGCGCCCGGCAGTCCGCCCTGGACGAGGGCGTGAGGCCTGAACGCATCCGTACCTTTCCCCTCATGCTCCGCAGGGAGTTCGAAACCCCCAGGCCGCCGGAGGCCGTTCCTGAATTGAAGCGGAAGTACGGTTTCGATCCGGACGGCCCTCTCCTGCTCCTGGCCGGCGGGGGCGACGGCCTGCCGCGATCGGACCGCATCGTCCGGGAGGCCCTGAACGGCGGATTGGAGGGGCAGATCGCCGTGGTCTGCGGGAAGAACATGCTCCTCCGGCGCAAGCTTAGGGATCTGCGGGCCAAGCTGAACGCCCGGAACCTGAAGATCTACGGATTCGTGGATTTCATGGCGGACCTCATGGCCATGGCGGACTGCGTCGTCACCAAGGCCGGGCCCGCGACGGTCATGGAAACACTGGCCCTGCGGAAGCCCCTGATCCTGTCCTGCTATGTCCGGAACCAGGAAAAAGGCAACGTCCAGTACGTCACCTCCAATAATGTGGGCTGGTACCTCACGGAACCCGCCGATATCGTGGGCAAGGTCCGGGAAGTCTTCGCGAAACCGGACCTCCGCAGGGAACTTGAGGATCGGATCGCGGGCCTCGGAATACGGAACGGCCTTGACGACCTTGCACGCCATATTTTCTCGCTTTAGCCGCGCTTTCCCTTTCCGCGAAGATTCGGTATGTTGAAAACGTCCGAAGAGCATCAAAATACTCACGCGATGGAGCATTCCATGAACCGAACCAAAAACCTGACCGCGGCTCTGGCCGTATTTATCCTGGTTTCCGCGCCCGTCTTCGGAGCACCGGAAAAGAAACTGGACGTGGACCTCTCCCCCTCCAACTGGGCCCTCGGGATCTTCCTCGGGGAGCCCACGGGCATCACCGTCCAGCTGGACATAGGGGAAACCCAGGCCCTCGAACTCAAGGCCGCCTGGAACTTCGTAGCAGCCGGCCAAAACGAGGGGGGCAACGTAACCCTCCAGGGCAACTACGTTCTCTGGTTCCCGGGCCTGCTCGTAGTGTCCGGCCACGACATCCCTCCCTTCGCGGGAATCGGCGTGGAATCAAGGTTCGGCACGGACTTCCTCCTGGGCCTGCACATACCCTTCGGGGTGCGGTACAGGTTCAAGGAAGTCCCGATCGAGCTGGCCCTGGAGCTCGGGGCGGGAATGTCCCTGATCCCCTCCACGAGCTTCATGGGTTCCGGGGGACTGGCGATCCGTTGGATGCTGTAGGAACGGAACCCCAGGTATGATCCCCGTAGGCGACGACAATTCCCGCAACCGCCGGACTCCGGCAGTCACCCGGCTGCTCCTGGCCTTGAACATCGCGGCCTTCGTGTTCCTCCAGCAATGCGGAACGGATCCGAACATCCCGCGTTCCCTCGGCGCGGTCCCCCGGGAGTTGATCCAGGGGGAGGACATCCGGACCGCGGACCAGGTGGTACGGTCCCCGACGACGGGCCGGAGCTATCGCGTGCCGGGTTTGCTGGAAACCCCGGTATGGGTCTACCTGACGGTCCTCACCGCGATGTTCCTGCACGGAAGCCTGGGACACCTCCTGGGGAACATGCTCTACCTCGGGATCTTCGGGGACAATGTCGAAAACCGTATGGGACCGATCCGATTCCTGTTATTCTATGCCCTCATGGGGGCCGCGGCGACGGCGGCCCAGGTACTGGCCTCGATGGTCACCGGTCAGGGCCTGTTGACCCCCATGATCGGCGCCTCCGGGGCCATATCCGGGGTCATGGGGGCCTACCTCGTCCTCTTTCCACGCAACCGGGTCTACATCCTGACCTTCGGATTCTACCCCATGCCCGTGAGCGCCTGGTTCGCCCTGGGCGTCTGGTTCCTGATGCAGCTGGTCAGCGCCTCCGCGGCGGGACCCGCGGGGAGCGGGGTCGCCTACGCCGCCCACATCGGCGGA
>JBGSPT010000253.1:0-2581 GCA_041738475.1 Treponematales bacterium | reverse complement strand
TTCCGGACCGGCGGGTACCGGGCCTGCTCGGCCGCCCACTCGGGCCCCGAGCTGGACGCCGCCCGGTCCCTGAAGGAGTCCGGGCTCGACCTCCGGCTCTCCTTCGGAATCCATCCCCAGTGGACGGTCTGGACTTGGGCGGATCGCCTTGCCGAGGAGGCCCGGACCGGCGGAATCGACGCCATCGGGGAGGCGGGCTTCGACTTTTTCGGAGACCGCCCCGAGCGGATCCGGAATCCGGAAAACCTGGCCGCCCAGAGCTCGGCTTTCGAATTCCAACTGGGCCTGGCGGAGCGGTACGGACTGCCCCTGGTGCTCCACGTCCGCCGCGCACTGGATCTGGTCTTCGAATACGTCCCCCGGCTCAAGCGGATCCCCGCGGCCCTCTTCCATTCCTGGTCCGGCCCCGTCCGGGAGGCCGGGTCCCTGCTGGCCAAGGGCGTGCCGGCCTACTTCTCCTTCGGGTCCCCCGTCCTCAACGGGAACCGCAAGGCCCGCGAATCCTGCGCCCTCCTGCCCGCGGACCGGGTCCTCCTGGAGACCGACGCCCCCTGGCAGCCCCCCCGGGGCGCCGAGTTCTGCACCATCGAGCACCTGGCTCTTGTGCGGGACGAGGCGGCCCGACTCCGGGGGATCAGCCCCGGGGCGATGGAGGAGTCCGCCGCGGAGGCCTTCGAGGCGGTATTCGGGTAAGCGGGGGTTGTGAGCAGTTCTGCGAACAACGCATAGTACATGCCACCGGCCGATCATATGAAGCGCACATAATCACGCCCCCAAGCCGATTAGACGAAGTCCGCATATTTCGATCCCCGCCCCCCGGCGCAGCACCCTGCCGCAACGACAAGCAAACCCTGTCCCTTCCGCCCCTGCCGCACTACAATTCAAGTCAGGATACCGTCCGGGAGGTGAACGATATGAATGAAGTTTACCGATGGACCGCTGTATTCCTGGCGTTTACGGCGGTCCTGGCGCCCGTCGGGGCGCAGGAATCGGACGAGGGGTTCTTGGTTCGGTTCAATGCCGGCCTGGATGTGATCGACATCGGCCTGGCCGCGGGAATCGGGGCAGGGTACCGGTTCCCGGGTCCCGGGGGAATCGGGGAAGTGACGGCGGACATCTACTACGGCCCCTACTGGGAAACCTACACGGAGGGCGCCAACACCTTCGACTATTCCGAGACTCTCCTGATCTTCGCGGTCCGCGCCAACTGGCTCTTCAACTACAAAACCGGCGGGACGGGCTGGTACCAGGTCGCCGGAACCGGCGTCTTCGTGGGCAGCTACTCCTGGGAAAACTACAACCGCACGACGGACTACACCGAGGGAAACGGGTACTTCGCCTCCGGCTCCGTGATCAACCTCGGAGTCGGGTACGTCTTCGGCCGGACTTGGGAGGCCCGTTTGGAGATCCCCGTCCTGGTCTTCTTCGGCGAGTACGGCGAGGCCGCCGCGATCGCGATCCCGATCACCGCGGGGGTCCTGTACCGACCCCGGTAGGACCCCGATCCTCGACTCTCCGGAAGCCGGGCGACCTCCGGCTCTAGCTTGCGCTCTCCAGAAGCTTTCGCAGGACGCCGTAGCTGATCACGTTGCTGATGCGTTCCACGAATTCCTGATTTTCCCGACTGCCGCTGGCTATTCCGTTGCGGAGGATCACCGGAAGGAGGTCCAGGTCCTGGGCGCCCCGGTAGGTCGAAAGCACGCAGTGCTCGGCGCAGTAGCCCGTCAGCACGACGAGGTCGGGACGGCTCTCCGCCAGGATCCGCGCGCAGTCCGTCTTGTTGAAGGAGTTGCCGTACACCTTGCGGACGCGGTGCTCGCCCGGCTCCGGCTTGAGGGCGTCCAGCAAGTCGAACCCCTCCTTCCCGGGCACGACGCCGTCCTCCTCGTCCATGTGCTGCACCCAGAGGACGGGGCTTCCGCGCTTGCGGAACAGGGGGAGCACCGCGTTGATGTATTCGCACGCGGTGTCCATGGAATCTTTCGTGGCTTCCCGGTAAAACGCTTTTTGGAGATCGATCACCATCAGTGCTAAATTCATGCCGGCCTCCTGCCCGCACAGGTACGGGCGCCCTTAGTATCGCACGGTCCTCCCCTCCGGTCCACGGAGGATCCCGCGGGCCTCCTGGAACGGGCACCCCGCATCCGCTATACTCTCCCCCATGCCCTTTACGGACCGTACCCGCATCCTCCTCGGCGACGCCGCCTTGGACCGTCTGGCCCGGGCCCGGGTCTGCGTCTTCGGCCTCGGGGGAGTCGGGTCCGCATGCGCCCTGGACCTTGTGCGTTCCGGGATCGGGAGCCTGGCGGTGGTGGACTTCGACGTCCTTCAGGAGTCCAACCTCAACCGGGTCACCTACGCCTACCGTGAGCACCTGGGGCGGCCCAAGGCCGAGGTCTTCCGGGAGGCGGCTTTGCGGATCAATCCGGAAGTTCGGGTCGAGATCCTCGCCGCCCTGGTCCGGGGGGCCGAGGCGGCGGACCGGATCCCCGAGGGCTGCGACTTCTACCTGGACGCCATCGACACCCTGAATCCCAAGACCAACCTGATTGTGGCCCTGGCCGCGCGGGAGGCGCCCTTC
>JBGSPT010000247.1:0-9445 GCA_041738475.1 Treponematales bacterium | reverse complement strand
ACCACCGCCCCGCCGCCGATCCCTGTGCCGACGGTCAGATAGACCGCGGGATCCCGTCCTTCGGCCGCGCCGAGGCGGTACTCCGCCAGGGCCGCGGCGTTCACGTCCGTGTCGAATCCCACGGGCACGCCCAGGGCCCGTCCGAGGGTTCCCGCCACGTCCGTGCCCTGCCACCTGAGTTTCGGCGTCGATGTGATGAATCCCCACCCGGGCGACGCGGGATCGAGGTCCACGGGCCCGAAGCAAGCGACACCGAGCGCCCGAATCGGGAAGCTCTCGGCGGCCTGGGCGCGAAAAAAGCCGATGACCCGGTCGAGGGTCTCCCGGGGATCCGTGGTCGGGATGCGCTCCAGGGCCAGGGGCTCCTCCCCCGCCCTGCCGACCGCCGCGATGATCTTGGTTCCCCCCGCTTCCACCGCTCCGTACAGTTCCATCAGTTCCTCCGTGGACAGGGATGAAAGATATCCCCCAGGGCCTGGAGGATCTCCGCTTCGGCGGCCGTCTCGGACATCCCGCGTTCGGCCGCCATCGACGGGATGACGTTTTCCGTGAACAGAATGGCGAGGCCGTGGACGGTCGACCAGATGAGGAGCGACAGGACCCCGGAATCCCGCTCCGGGTCCAGACTCCCCTCCCTCTGGCATTCCCGGACCGTGGATTCCAGTTCCCCGAAGGCGTCGTATTCCGCCCCGTGGGGCGTCCCCTGAGAGGCCGTTCCCAGGGCGCTGAATCCCGGTCCAGAGAACATCAGGGACAGGACCTGGGGGTTCTCCCTTCCGTAAGCGACATAGGCCCTGCCCAGGCGGCCAAGCTTTTCCCGGGCGCTGGACGCGATTTCGCGGTTCGCTTCCCGCAGGGTCGATGTCAGGGCTCGCATTCCCTCCAGGATCAATGCTGCCAGGATGGAGTCCTTGTCGGGGAAATGCCTGTAGGGAGCCGCGTGGCTGACCCCGGCCCGGGCCGCGACACTTCGAAGGGAAAAGCGGCGGGGACCCTTTTCGGTCAGTTCCGCCAAGGCCGCCCGCATCAGGGCAGAGCGAAGGTCCGGGTGGTGATATCTTTTCATAAAATTCTCATGGAAATCTACAGCCCCTCGGTTGACAGTGTCAACATACAGCGGTACATTCATGTTTACATTGGCAACATCAAAGGAACGCAATCTTTGACCGCGCGCCGAAGGGGCACGGAAACCGGCCAAAAGGAGTCCTCATGAAGATCCTTATCCTGAACGGGGCTATCCGCCCGGGGACAAGCCCCCTGACGGCGTATCTCGAGAGTTTCGAGGCCGGCCTCAGGGCCGGGGACGCGGAGATCACACGGATCGACCTGTCCGCCCTGGACATCCGATTCTGTACGGGCTGCTGGTCCTGTTGGTGGGCGACGCCTGGGCGCTGCGTATTCCGGGACGGGATGGAAACGGTCTATCCCGCGTTCATGGAATCGGATCTCGTGGTCTGGGCCGCTCCCCTCGTGCTGGGTACGGTTCCCGCGCTGGTGAAGAAAACCCAGGACAGGCTCATCCCGCTCATCCATCCCTACATCGAACTCGTACACGGAGAATGCCACCACCGGAAGCGCTACGAGAGGTATCCAGACCTCGGGCTGATCCTGGAACCGGAGACCGAGGACGGCCGAGCCGATCTGGATGGGGTGCGTCTGCTGTTCGAACGATTCGCCCTGAACCTTCGGAGCCGCTTGGCGTTCTCTTCCACGACCGACGGGGATCCCGGGGAGGCCGTACGTGAAGCGTCTATTGCTTAACGGATCCCCGAGGGGGGATGCGTCCAATTCCCGGCTGATCTGCGCCTGGCTTGCCGAGGGTATGGCGGGTGTGGGCGCTCCCGCTCCGGATATCCTGTCCCTGGCCGGATCGGGAGGGACCGGGCGCGCCGTGGAGGCCTTCCTCTCGGCGGACGAAATCGTGCTGGTATTCCCCTTGTATACGGACTCCATGCCCGGCATCGTCGCGGCCTTCACGAACGCCCTGGCGGACCTGGACAGGGCCGTCCTGGCGGGAAAACGGGTCGGCTATATCGTACATTCGGGATTCCCGGAGTCCGCCCAGACAGAGCCGCTCGCCGCCTACCTTGGGCGCCTGTCCGCCCGCCTGGGATTCACGCACCTGGGAACGGTCGTCAAGGGCGGCAGCGAAGGCCTGAGGCTGAACCCCGGAAGCGGGCGGTCGAAGACCGCGGAATGCTTCCGGGCCCTGGGACGGTCCCTCGCTGCGCGCGGCGCCTTCGACGCGGAAACCCTGGCGGCCCTCGCCCGCCCCCGTCGCCTGGGGCCGGGGGTGTGCATCCTCTTCCGGCTGCTTGCCCCGACAGGACTTCTTCAGATGTACTGGAACATCATGCTGAGGAAGCACGGGGCGTACGACCGGAGGTTCGACCGACCCTACGCGTAGAGTTCACCCGCCCTTCTGGGCGATCTTTGCCCAGGTGTCCCGGAGGGAGACCGTGCGGTTGAACACCCGGCGGCCGGGGTTCGTATCCGGATCGCAGGTGAAGTATCCCAGCCGCTCGAACTGGTACCGGTCCCCGGGTCGGCTTTCGGCCAGGCAGGGCTCCCCGAGGGCGCCGGAAACCGTCTCCAGGGAATCCCGGTTCATGGTGCCCACCCAGTCCACCCCGGGCGGGACGTCCATGGGACGCTCGTTCGGGAAGAGTCGGTCGTAGAGCCTGGCCTCCAGGGGGACCGCCGTTTCTGCGGAGACCCAATGGATCGTACCCTTCACCTTCCGGTTGTCCGGAGCGTTGCCGCCCCGGGTCTCCGGGTCATAAGTGCAGCGGACCGCGGTGATCTCCCCGGTGGCGGGATCCTTGTCGAATCCCGTGCAGGTGACGATGTAGCCGTAGCGCAGGCGCACGGAGTTCCCGGGGAAGAGGCGGAAGTACTTGGGCGGCGGTGTTTCCATGAAATCGTCCCGCTCGATGTAGAGGGTCCCGGAGAAGGGCACCATCCGGGTCCCGGCGGAGGGATCCTCGGGATTGTTGACCGCCTCCAGGTTCTCGACCTTTCCTGCGGGCCAGTTCTCGATGACCAGCCTCAGGGGGCGGAGCACGGCCATGACCCGGCGGGCCCGTTTGTTGAGGTCCTCCCGCAGGCAGTACTCCAAAAGCTGGACGTCCACGAAGGAGTCCGTCTTGGCCACCCCGATCCGGCTCATGAAGTCCCGGATGGACTCGGGGGTAAAGCCCCGGCGGCGCAGGCCCGCCAGGGTGGGCATGCGGGGATCGTCCCAGCCGGACACGAACCCCTCCTGCACGAGCCGGAGGAGCCAGCGCTTGGACAGGACCGTGTGGGTCAGGTTGAGACGGGCGAATTCGATCTGCCGGCTGGGGAAGGCTTCGGCCTCCCGGATGAACCAGTCGTACAGGGGCCTGTGGATCTCGTACTCCAGGGAGCACAGGGAATGGGTGACCCCCTCCAGGGCGTCCGAGAGGGGATGCTGGAAGTCGTACATCGGGTAGATACACCAGGCGGTTCCGGTCCGGTAATGGGGTTCCCGGCGGATCCGGTACATCACCGGGTCCCTCATGAGGAGGTTCGGATGGGCCATGTCGATCTTGGCCCGAAGGGTCTTCGATCCGTCCGGAAACTCCCCGGCCCGCATCCGGGCGAAGAGGTCCAGGTTCTCCTCAACCCCGCGGTTCCTGTAGGGGCTGTCCTTGCCCGGGGGGGTGTGGGTGATGTTGTTCTTGTCCGGGACGTTGGTGCCCCGGTATTCCTTGATTTCCTCCTCCGAAAGGTCGTCCACGTAGGCCTTGCCCTTCCGGATGATCTTGACCGCCTGTTCGTAGAGGTGCTCGTAGTAATCCGACGCGTAGAACTCCCGGTCCTCCCAGTCGTAGCCCAGCCACTTCACGTCCCGCTTGATCGCCTCGACGTAGCTCATGTCCTCCTTCTCGGGGTTCGTGTCGTCGAAGCGGAGGTTGCACTTGCCGCCGAACTCCGCAGCGATGCCGAAGTCGATGGAGAAGGCCTTGGCGTGGCCTATGTGAAGCCAGCCGTTCGGCTCCGGGGGGAATCGGGTCAGGACCCGGTCGTAGCGGCTATTGGCGAGGTCATCGGCGACGAAGTCGCGGATGAAGTTGGAGGGAGAGGGTGCGGTATCGGTATCGCTCATGGGAACTCCTTACCGCGCTTCAGGGGCGCGGCAGGTAGACTATGCCGCCCGGAGCCGGGGCTGGTCAAGGACGGCAGGATTTTTCAGGATAGATCCAACAAGATGGACAGGATGAAGAAGGATACGCAAGATTCGATTATTTGAAATTTTTCCTATCTTGTTCATCTACGTCTATCTTGTTGATCCTGTCGGATCTGTCAAGAAATGTCCTTCATTTGTTCGTCCGGATGCGCTCCAGGGCGTCCCGGTAGGCCTGGATGAAGACCCGGGCGTCCAGGCTGTAGGTCATGACGTCGAAACCGAAGCGGAAACCATCCCGCACCTTGTCCTCGTGGACGGTGAAATAGATGGTGAACTTCCCCGCCTTCCTGCACGCGTCCCGGATCCGCCCCAGGGCTCCCAGGAAGTCGGGGTGCTCGAACCTGCCGGGAATGCCCATCGAGATGGAAAGATCGAAGGGGCCTATGAAGATCCCGTCCACCCCCTCCATCGCGGTGATGGTCTCGATATTCTCCAGGCATCCGACGGTTTCGCACTGGGGGATCAGGAGGGTCTCTGCGTTGCAATACTCCATGTTCGTCCCGATGTCCGCGGTGGCGGGGTAGCCGAAGCCCCAGCCGTCCTTTCGGGTGGGACAGAATCCCCTTTTTCCAAGGGGAGCGAATTTCGCGTAGTCCACCAGGGTCCTGACCTGGTCCACGGAGTGGACGTCGGGGACGATGACACCCTGGGCTCCCACGTCCAGGAGCTTGAGGACAGCGGGGCGGCTGGTCTCCCGGACCCGGGCCAGGGGGGCGATCCCGGCCAGCTCCGCTGCCCGGATGAAATCCGCGGTCCGTTCCGCCTCGAAGGGACCGTGCTCGTTGTCGATGATCAGGAAATCCAGGCCCGTACGTCCCAGAGCCTCTATCACGGACTCCGAGCCGAGTTCGAAAAAGGTTCCGATGGGCCGAATACCGGACGCAAGTTTTTCCTTGAGGATGTTCTTCATGTCGACGCCTTTCCCGCGTCCGTCGCAGGGTCTCTAGATGAAGCGGCCGCCGGCTGCCTTTCCGGGCGCCGGCGGCCGAATGAAAAAGCCGGTCAGATGACTCCCGTGGACTTCCGCTCGTTCTGGCCGATCTCGAAAGCCTGCTCGGCTATGATCTTGCCCTGTTCCTGGATCAGAGCCTTGACCACGTCCCCGATGGAGATGACCCCCACGAGCTTTCCCTTCTCCTTCACGGGAAGATGTCGGAAGCGTCCGTCGGTCATGAGCTTCATGCACGCCTCGATGGTCGTATCCGGCTCGGCGTAGGTCACGTCCTTGGTCATGATATCCTTGACCGGCGTGATCTCGCAGCTGCGCCCCTTTACGATGATCTTCCGGGCGAAATCCCGTTCCGAAAAGATACCCACCGTCTCGCCCTTCGGGTCCACCACCATGATCGCTCCGATATTCTTTTCCGCCATCAGGGTGAGAGCATCGAGGGCGGTGGATTCCGGTCCGATGGTCACGACCTCCCCGCCCTTGGATTTAAGGATGTCCCGTACGGTCTTCATGGCACTCCCCTCCTCGTCTATCCTCAGATTCTTCTGATTGAAGATGTACACTTCAATAATAGGACCTGGGACCGCGGTCGGCAAGCTCCCTATATTTTTTTTCCGCTATATTGATAATTCCTCGCCGGCTTCCCCGGCGCGATCTCAACCGGCATCAAGACTTCCATTCGGTCCCGTAGAACCTTTTCAGGATCTCGAACGCGGGTTTGCGGATCCTCTTGGTCTCGTCCAGGAGCCCCTTCCGATTGTACATCCCCTGGATCGGGTGGGTCCGCTTCGGGGAACGAAAATCGTAGAGTATCCAGGGGCTCGCCCCCCGTATCCCTGGAAGCGCCGCGATGGCCTTTGTCTGTTCCCGGTAGACCTCCGCCTGACGCTCCAGCGTGAAGAACTCCTTCGGGGAGCCGTGGAACCCGACCCGGGCATCCGCCCCGAATTCGCTGATGACGACGGGTTTGTCCAGCCGGGAATTCTCGACGATCCTGGCGAGTTTGTGATAACCCGGCTCGTACCACCCGAAGTACTCGTTAATGCCCACCAGGTCGAGATGCTCCGCAAGCCTGTCGTCGATGGTATCCGTATCGGGGTTCCGGAGGCAGGCCGCGGCCACGAGGCGGCTTCCGTCCAAGGCCCGGGCGTCTTCCACCAGGCAGGACATGAAAGCGAGCCGATCGTCCCAGTCCGCGTTCTCGTTGCCGACGCCCCAGACGATGACGCTGGCCCGGTTGCGGTCCCGCCGGACGAGCTCCGCCAGCTGGTTCCGGGCATCCCGCAGGGTCCCGGGGTTCGAGAAATCGACCGCCCAGTAGACGGGGATCTCCTCCCATAGCAGGAGTCCCAGCTCGTCCGCAATCCGGGCGGCCTCCCGTCGGTGCGGATAATGGGCCAGCCGTGCGAAGTTGCAGCCCAGCTCCTTGGCCAAAGCAAAGTTTTCCCGGATCTCCTCCTCCGTCACCGCCTTTCCGTTCCGGAGGCTTTCCTCGTGCATGCAGACGCCTTTTAACAGGATGTCCGCCCCGTTCAGGTAGATGCGGCCTCCCCTGCTCAGTATTTCCCGGAATCCCACCCGGTCGGTGACCCTGTCCTTCCCGAAGGAGACCTCCATGTCGTAGAGGGTCGGAGAATCCGGGCTCCAGAGCTCGGGCGCCGCTTCAAGCACCGCCCGGGCGCGGCCTTCACGGACCTCCAGGGTCCTGTCCAGACCCAGGTCCGGAAGGAGGAACCTCGCCTCCCCGTCAACGGGATCCGAGAGCTCGACATCCGCCGCGATCCGCGACCGGGTTCCGTCGGGGACCAGCCGGACGAACAGGTCCCGGATGTATACCCGCGGGGCGTAGACCAGCTCGATGTCCCGGTATACGCCTCCGTAATTGAACCAGTCCGTATGGTCCGCGGGAACCTGGTCCGGCCTCCGGGTGGAGTCCACCGACAGAATCAGGCGGTTTTTTCCCCGGGAAAGAACGTCGGTAAGCTCCACGCAAAAATCACCGGAGCCCCCGAAATGGGTACCCAGGTGCTTTCCGCCCAGAAAGACAAGGGTGCGGTAGTTGGCTCCGGCGATGCGGAGGAAGGTACGCTCCCCCGGACGGGGATCCGGCTCGATGATCCGGGTGAAGACCATGGAACCCTCGTACCAGAAATATTCGGGACGGGCCAGGTTCCAGGAGCAGGGAAGCTCGATCTCCTCCCACCCCTCGAAGTCGAAGTCGAAGGGAACGTTCTTCCGGGCGAAGTCCAGCCAATTCAGGAGTCGGAGACCTCCCCGGGCGAACTTCGGCACCCCGTACCGTTCGGCCATGTGCCCGTAGTGCTCGAATACGGAGTCGCTGGTGGAGAACCGGTACCATCCGGAGCGCAGGCAGGAATCGTAGGGATCAGGGGTATGCCGCCAGGGTCCCTCCAGGCTGGTCCGCCTCCTGCCCCCGTCGAAGATCAGGCTTCCCGCCTCGATCCGGGGCTCCCGGAAGGGGGCAAAATAATCCTGCAGGTGCATGGATTCCTCGGCGTTGCCGGGCACGGGAACCTCACTACCCTTCACGGCCGCCTCCCTTCTCTTCCGTCATCGGGCCTTCAGGACGGCCTGTAGGGCCAGGGCTCGGGATATGTCGCCCCGAATCCGAAGCCGTTTGCGCATGTACGCCGCGCTTGCTCCCAGGGTTCCCGTGAGGATTCTATCCAGATCCTCCGCGGATACGGAGAAGACGAGGTCCGGGCAGGTTCCCTCCGGAGGAACCGCCTCTCGGACTCCCTCCGCGTCAATCGCCAGGTCCAGAATTCCATCTCCGCCGAGATCGAAGCGGCAAAAGCCAAAGGCTCGGGAACGGGTCTCCGGGGAGGCGGCCCGGAGCCGGTCGATCAGGGCGTCCGCCAGGCGCCGTGAAACCGCGGGGGTACCGGATCCGGGCGGGGGCCCCGCGGCCGCTTCCCCTTCGGAATGCCCGCGTGGATCCGGGGCGGAGACGGGGTCCGGGGGCCGGACGATTCTCGTCGGCCGGGGCATCCCGGACCGTGGGCACCCTTCAAGCCAGACGGGGGATCTCCCCAGGCCGGCGGGTACTTCCGGAAAGTACCCGATGCCGATGGTTCCCCGGAATCTCCAGCTTCCCCGGGTCTCGGGAAACAGGACGCAGGCGGCCATGGCCGCGGCGGCCATCCGAAACCAGGAGGCGAAGGCGTTCGAGATCCCCTGGGGTTCCCGATAGGACTCCCAGCCGTCGAAGGTACGATAGCCTTCGAAGGCGTCCGGGAAGCCGCCGTCGGGATTCTGGACAGCCAGGATCCCCCGGAGTTTCCCCTCCAGGTAGGCTTCGATGTCTCCGGTCCGATATCCGTAGGCGTGGAGGTTCGCCAGGATGTCAACGGCGTCCACATCCAGGCAGGCGGTGACGGCCGGCCCCGGGAGGAGCCCGAGACAGACGTCCACGATCCGCTCGTGCAGAGGTACGGGTCGACCCGCAAGATAAAACAGGTGGAGATCATGGGCCGCCCCCGCCATGCCGGAAAGGGCATCCGTCCCCGGGAGGGACCAGAATCCGGTGCCGGGGTCCTGGTTCTCCTCGTGCCATTCCAGGAGACGCAGGAAGGCTTCCGGCGCGGAGGGATGCCCGTTTCCGGCGAGCCAGGCGAGCAGGGAACCGACGTTCACAAGGTAGTTGCCCTCCGTCCAGGGGGATCCGAGATCCCTACGTTCCAGCCAGGCATCCAGGAATTCCGGATCCGCGTACCGCTCCGCGAAGGCCAGGGGGCGGGCGGGCTTCTCCCCCAGCAAGTCCAGGACCCCGAGGGAGTAATTCGTGACGTGAAGGTCGTCATACTCCATGTCCGGATAGTAGACCGTTTCCTCGGTCATGCCCGGGACCCGAAAGACTCCGTTCTCGAGCTGATGGGAGGAAAGAAAGGCGGCCAGGGCGGCGCGGTCCGCGGGGGCCGGGTCGTTCCAGGATCCGATGAGAAAGCGGCATGCGGCGGCGTTGTAGGTGCCCGGAAGGAGCATCCCGGGAAAGTCCCGGCCTCCTTCCCAGGAGGATTCCCGGTGGATCCCGAAGCCCAGCTCCGGCACCCGGAGACTGTCCAGGTAGTCCGCCGCGAGTTTCCGGGCACGTTCCAGGCGGGTTCGCAGATTCATCGTTCAGTCCCGGGGCCGATGGGCCGGATCACGGCCGTAGCAGACCGCCATGGCCCGGGAAATCTCCTCGGCGGAGACTTCCGGGATCGCCCCGGGTTCCGGGGCCGCTCCGGCTGTCCGCGCCCCGGCGGAGGAAGGTCCCGGAGCGG
>JBGSPT010000222.1:0-4620 GCA_041738475.1 Treponematales bacterium | reverse complement strand
CCGAAGGCCGCGGCGGCCCAGCCCGCTCCAGCGGCGGCCAGATCAGAACCCATAGATCTCCGAGTACTTGCGGTTCAGATACTCCACGAAGTGCCCCGCGTCCAGGGTCCTGCCCGTCACCCGCTCGCACAGCTCCATCGGAAGCAGGGCCGCCCCGGGGGTATGGATGTTCTTCCGGAGCCAGCCGAGCACCGCGGCGTAGTCCCCTTCCCTCACCCGGCCGTCCAGGTCCAGGTCCTTCCGCATGGTCTGCACGAACTGGGCGGCGTAGAGATTGCCCAGGGAATAGCTGGGGAAATACCCGAAGAGCCCCGCGGACCAGTGTACGTCCTGGAGACAGCCCTTGGCGTCGCTGGGGGGATCGATGCCCAGGAGGTCCCGGGTCTTGGCGTTCCACGCCGCTGGGACGTCCCCGACCGCCAGGCGGCCCGAAAGGAGCTCGGCCTCCATTTCGAAGCGAAGGATGATGTGCAGTCCGTAGGTCACCTCGTCCGCCTCGGTCCGGATCAGGGAGGGCTCCACCTTGTTGATCCCCCGCAGGAAGTCGTCCAGGGACACCCCGGATAGGACCTCCCCCAGAACCGCCCTCAGGGCCGGGTACTCCCGGCTCCAGAAGGAGCGGCTGCGGCCCACCACGTTCTCCCACATCCGGGACTGGGACTCGTGGATCCCCATGGAGGCCCCGTCGGCCAGGCAGGTCCCCGAGTACTCGGGCGGGGGGTTCACCCCCTGTTCGTAGAGGGCGTGGCCGGTCTCGTGGATCGTGGAGAAGAGGCTGGACAGGAAGTACCCCTCGTCGTACCGGGTGGTGATGCGCACGTCCGACCTGCCCACGGTGGTGGTGAAGGGATGGGCGGTGATGTCCAGCCTGCCGCGGTCGAGGTCGTAGCCCAGTAGCTCCATGAAATACCTGCTGGCCGCGGCCTGGGCGTCCTTGGGGCAGGACTTCCGAAGGAAGGAGTCGTCCACCTGGGGTCGGGACCGAATCTTGGCAAGGAGGGCGGTCAGGTCCTTCCGCAGGGGATCGAAGACCCGGCGCACCGAGTCTTCGTCGCTGCCGGGCTCGAAGAGGTCCAGCAGGACGTCGTAGGGTTTCTTGTTCGGGTCCAGGCAGGCAGCGGCCTGCTTCCTGAGGTCCAGGATGCGCTCCAGATAGGGCCGGAAGGCGGAAAAATCGTTCTGGCCCCGGGCACGGACCCAGGCGGATTGCCCGAGGCTCTGGGCTTTGGCGGTCTCGGTGACCAGGTCCGCCGGGAGCTTCACCTCCCGGGTGTAGTTGCGGTACAGGACCCGGAGGAAGGCCCGGGCGTCGGGATCCAGGGCCGCCTCTCCGCCGGGGTTCGCGTCCGCGCAGCCCAGGGCCGCGAGGAGTTCCCCGATCTCCGGATTGACGGCCTTCTCATGGGCGGCCCCCTCCAGCCAGGCCAGCTGTTCGGCGCGCTCCTCCTCGGCGCCGGAGGGCATGTGGGTTTCCTGGTCCCAGGCGAGCAGCGCGGCTACATGGGCCACCAGGACGCGCTCCCGGTCCAGGGCGATCAGTTTCTGCAGTTCCGTTCTCATGGGATCCACCTCGCGGTCGTGGGAATGTCGCCCGGGGGTCGGCGCGTCGCCCCGGGTTCGGGCCGGGGCGGGGAAATCCTACCACCCCCCGGACGTTGACGCAAGGCGGGAATCCCGCCACAATATCCCGAAGGAGTGCCCCGTGAGCGACACCGCCCCGAGAAAACGCCGCCTCTTCCTCCGCGTCCTGGGAGTCTTCCTGGCCCTGGTTCTCCTGGCCGCGGCGGCCGTCCTGGCCTGGTCCGCCCTGGACCGGGCTCCCGTGACGGACGCCCTTCCGGACGAGTTTTCCGCCTATGTCCGCGTAGCCTCGGCGGGGGAGTTCTTCGAATCCCTGATAGATCTGGAAACCGCGGACGCCCTCCTGGCCGGCCCCGAAGCCGCGGCCGTCCGGGCCCTGGTGGACGCCCTCCGGCGGGAACCCTTCCTGCGCGGCCGGACTTTCCGGATGCTCGCGGACGTTCGGATGGACGGGGCGCTCTACGGGACCTCGTACCTGGCCGTCGTGGACCTGGGTATCCGCTCCGCCCTGACCCGGTCCTCCCCGTTCTGGGGGCCCTGGCTGAAGGTGCCGAACCTGACCTACAGCCGCTCCTCGGGGTTCTCCCGCTTCCGATACAAGGCCGGGGATTCGATCGTCCACGCCGCGGTCCGGAAGAACCTCCTCATCCTGTCCGGCGACGAGGGGCTCCTGGATCGCTCCCTGACCCTGGACAGCTCGGGAAGGGACGCGGAAACCGCGGAGATCCTGGCCGGCCGCGCTCCCAAGGACCTCCGGATCCTCCTCCGGACCCGGGAACTCCTCTCGGGATTCCAGGGCGGTTCCGACCCCCTGGGCAGGTTCCTGGCGGGCCTTTCCCTGCCCGGATACGCGGCGGTGGACCTGAGCGTATCGAACGCCGCGGTCCAGCTGACACTGGAGCTGCCCGTCTCCTCGGACCTTCCCGCCCTGTCGGCCCTGATCTCGGAGAGGTCCCGGCCGCCGGCGGTGCTGTCCGTCCTTCCCGGGTCCGCCCGATATTTCTCGGTCCTGTCCGCCGGAAGCCTCGAGCAGGTGCGGAACGCCGCCCTGCCCATACTCGGCCCCTCGGCCCAGGAGGCGTGGAACCGCGCGGAGGCGGCCTCCCGGGCCGCCCTGGGCATGGGCTTGGGGGACCTGCTCCTGTCCTGGTCCGGCGACGAGCTGGGTGTCTTCGGCCTGGCGGACCGGACCGAGCCCGTGTTCTTCCTGAGGGTCCGGGACGAGGCCCGGCGGCGCAGAGTTTTCCAGGAGGCGTTCCAGAGCGGCACCCTCGGGGAGGACTCCGCCACGGTCCTGGACGGGATCCGGGTGCCCCGGATCGTCTTCCCCTGGTACATCCAGGCCCTCCTGTCCGTGGCGGGGGCGGACGTGCCCCAGCCCTACTTCCTCGTGGAGGACGGATACCTCTTCCTCTCCACGTCCGCGGAATCCCTGGTTGCGGCGACCCGGGACGCCCGGGCCGGAAAGGTCCTGCCCCGGACGGATTCCTGGCGCCGGGTCTCCGAGGGTATACCCGCGGACGCCGCTGCGATGATCTACTATTCCCTGGACCGCAGCGTCCCCTTCTTCCTCCGGGGGGAAGGCCCTCTCGCGGGATTCCTCCGCCAATACGGCGAAGGCACGGCCTCGGTCCGTTTCGGGGCCGGGCGGATGAAGCTCTCTCTATCCGCGGTCGCCCTGGGAGGCCGGGGTGCCCGGGACCTCCCGGGCTTCCCCCTCCGGGCGGAGCGGCGTCTCGCGGGCGGCGTGGAAGCCGGGCGGGGCTCGGACCGCAGGGTCCGCCTCTACTGGATGGAGGAAGGAGGCACCCTGGTCTCCTACCTCCCCGCCTCGGGGACCCGGAAAGCCCTGAGCCTGGACGACTCGGGCCATTTCGTCCTGGAAACCCTGCCGGACGGAACGGTTTCCGCGGTATGGGCGGTCTCCCGCAGGGGCACGGTATGGAGACTGGACCCGGACCTCACGGCGGCCGAGGGCTTCCCCAGGGCCACGGGAACCCGCCCGGCCGCGGCCCCCTCCCTGGTTTTGGATCCGGCCTCCGATAGTCCCGGACCGGGGATCCGCCTCCTCTCGCCCCTGCGGGACGGCGGGATCCTCACGGTGTCCCCCGGCGGCGAGACGGGCTCCCTGCCCGTCACCTTCGACGATCCCGTGTCCGCCCCGGTTGCCCACTGGAACGGCTTCCTGGCGGTCTATCCCAAGAGCTTCGAGGGGACCCTGTGGGTCCTGGACCCCGACGGACAGGCCCTCCCGGGCTGGCCCGTCGGGCTTCCCGGGATCGGCTTCGGTTCCCCGGTGCTCGCGCCCCTGGGCGGCTCCTTCCGCGCCGCCTTCCTGACCCAGGCCGGGAACCTCTCCTGTTGGAACGACCGCGGGGAGCCCGTTCCCGGTTTCCCCGTCGAGCTGGAGGGGGTGTTCTACGGCACGCCGCTCTTCGCGGCGGACTCCTTCTGGGCCGTATCCGAGTCGGGGTCCCTCTACCGGGTGGGCTTGGACGGCCGCAGGGCCCGGGCGGACGTACGGGGCCTGGGCAGCCGGGAACCCGCCCTGGCCGCCCGGGATGTGGACGGCGACGGGAGGCCGGAGATCTTCGTATCCGGGGACGGCAACGCCCTCTACGGGTTCGACGCCGACCTCGAACCCCTCTCGGGGTTCCCGGTGCCGGGAACGGGCCGGCCGGCCTTCGCGGACCTGAACGGGGACGGACGGCCGGAACTCATATCCGCGGGGGTGGACGGAACCGTGCGGGCCGTCACCTTCCAGCGTCCCTGAGCCCTAGGAGGTTGAGATGGAACCTGCCCGAACCGAGCCCCGCCGGACCAAGCGTCCGTCCCCCTCGGCCCGCGCGGCCCTGGCCGCCCTTGCGGCCTGGGCCTTCCTGGGATCCTGCGCCACGGTCCAGCGGGACCTGACCGTGGAACGCCTCCCTGCGGACGCCTTCTCCACCCTGGATGCCTGGGAACGGGACCTCGTGCTCCTGGAGGCCCAAGCGGATCGGGCCGCTCTGGACGCCCTCCGGTCCCGGCTGGCCGAAGCCG
>JBGSPT010000220.1:0-5353 GCA_041738475.1 Treponematales bacterium | reverse complement strand
CCCGCCGCCGAGCCCCGTCAGTACCGGCCCCGGGAAGTCCTGGCAAGCCCGGTTTTCTGGTGCGCCTTCCTCTGCCTCTTTTTCGAGGTGGCCGCCTGGGTGGTTATCCTTCCGGTCATCAAGACCCTGGCCCTGGCCCGGGGAATGTCCCGGGAGCTGGCCCTGGCGGCGGTCATGGTGACCGGGATCGCCAACGCCTCGGGGCGGATCGCCTCCGCCTGGATCTCGGACCGGATCGGCAGGACCCGGACCATCATCTTCCTGTGCCTGCTGACCTGCGGGGCCTCCCTCTGGATGATCCGGGCCGCCGGGGCGCCCTACGTGATTGCGGTCTTCCTGATCGCCTTCGCCTACGGCGGCCCCTCCGGGGTCTTCCCTCCCCTGGTCCGGGAAGTCTTCGGATCCCGGCACGCGGGCACCAATTTCGGGCTGGTCCTCATGGCCTTAGGTCTCTCCTCCCTGGTGTTTTCCCGGATCTCCGGGGCACTGTCCGCGGGCGCGGCCGCCTCCGGGGACTACTCCGCCTCCTTCTTCATGACCGCCGCCCTGGGCGCCGCGGCGGCGGGGTGCATGCTGGCGGCGGAAAGACTGTTGACGGTGGACAGTTGACGGTGGACAGTGAACAGTAAACGGGAGTGAGCCTAGAAAGCGGCCGCATCCTTCGCCTGGCGCAGCCGGATTCCGCACTCTGTGATCACTCCCGTCCACTGACCACCGTTTACCGTTCACCGAAATTCGTGCTACCCTATCTTCCCCGGGGCTTCCCGGGAACTCGACCGAACCCTGGAGGTCTCTCCGTGATCGAGAAACCCGTGATCAGCGCGGAAGATGCCGCGAAGATGGTACGCGAGGGCGACCTCGTCCACGTCGGGGGATTCCTGGCCTGCGGATCCCCCCTGGGAATCCTGGCGGCCCTGGCTGCCCTGGGTACGAAGAACCTGACCCTGGTATGCAACGACACCGCGGTCCTGGACGAGAAGAACGGCCGGATCACCGGCGTGGCCCCCCTGGTCAAGAACCGGCAGTTCCGGAAGATGATCATCTCCCATATCGGCACGAACCCCGAGTCCCAACGGCAGATGAACGCCGGGGAGACCGAGGTGGTCCTGGTACCCCAGGGCACCCTGGCGGAGCGTATCCGCGCCGCGGGCTGCGGCCTGGGCGGGATCCTGTCGGGGACGGGGCTGGGCACCAAGGTCCAGGAGGGCAAGCAGGTCGTGGAGGTCCAGGGGCGGAAATTCCTTGTGGAGGAAGCCCTCCCGGGGGACGTGGCCCTGATCAAGGCGAAGAAGGCGGACAAGGCGGGAAACCTCGTCTATTCCAAGACCGCCCGGAACTTCAACCCCCTCATGGCCATGGCCTGCAAGACCGTCATCGTCGAGGCGGAGGAGATCGTGGAGATCGGTGAGATCGACCCGGACCAGGTCCACACTCCCTGCATCCTGGTGGACTACCTGGTGAAGGCCTAGGAGGGCGTCATGATCGAATACGTCGAGAGCAAGGAGAACATCGCCCGCCGGATAGCCCGGATCTTCAAGACCGGGGACGTGGTGAACCTCGGGATCGGCCTGCCCACCCTGGTGGGAAACTACGTCCCGGCGGACGTCACGGTCATCCTCCAGAGCGAAAACGGCCTCATCGGCCTGGGACCCGCTCCAGAAAAGGGGCGGGAGGACAAGGACCTGACCAACGCCGGGGGCATGCCCGTAACCCTCCTGACCGGGGGAGCCTACTTCGACTCCGCCACCAGCTTCGGAATTATCCGGGGAGGGCACGTGGACTGCACGGTCCTCGGGGTCCTGGAGGTGGACCAGGAGGGAAACCTGGCCAACTACAAGATCCCCGGTAAAATGGTCCCCGGCATGGGCGGTGCCATGGACCTGGTGGCGGGTTCCCGGGTCGTGGTGGCGGCCACCACTCATCTGGAAAAAACCGGAGGATCTAAGCTCAAGCGACGCTGCACCCTCCCCCTGACCGCGGAACACGGGGTGGACATCGTCGTCACCGACGTGGGCTACTTCGAGGTCAAGGGAAGCCACTTCGTGCTCAAGGAATACTTCGAGCCCTATACCCCCGAATGGATCGTGGAGCACACGGACGCGGACGTCCAGGTGGCTCCGGACTGCAGGTCTTGGCGGGCTTGAACCGTCCGGTCGTCGGGGCTCAAGCTTGATCGGAGTTCGGCGCCGCGGGCTTAGAACCCGGGCGCCTGGGAATCGCGAGGAGGATGCCATGAAAGGCGTGTTCATCGTCGAGGCCGTACGTACGGCCATCGGGAGCTTCGGGGGTGTCTTCACGGGCGTAGGCGCCGTGGATCTGGGAGCGGCGGTGGTGAAGGCCCTGCTGGAGCGGACCAAGGTGGGGGCGGCGGAGGTGGACGAGATCGTCCTCGGTTGTGTTCTACAGGCCGGTCTGGGGCAGAACGTCGCCCGCCAGGTCCTGGTCAAGGCGGGCCTTCCGATCGAGCGCACCGCGATTACGGTCAACATGGTCTGCGGCTCGGGTCTGCGGGCCGTGGCCGCCGCGGCCCAGGCGGTCAAGGCGGAGGACTCCTGCCTGGTGATCGCCGGGGGCACCGAAAACATGACACAGGCGCCCTACATCCTCAAGCAGGCGCGCTACGGGTACCGCATGGGCCACGGAGAGCTCGTGGACTCCATGATCTACGAGGGCCTCACGGACATCTTCAACGGCTACCACATGGGCATCACCGCGGAAAACCTGGCGGCCAAGTACGGCCTTTCCCGGGAAGCCCAGGACGCCTTCGCCGCGGCCAGCCAGAACAAGGCGGAGAGGGCCATGGCGGAAGGCCGCTTCAAGGACGAGATCGTTCCCGTGTACATACCTCAGAAGAAGGGGGATCCGATCGTAGTGGACAAGGACGAATTCCCCAGGCCCGGGGTCACCGCGGAAGCCCTGGGCAAACTCCGGCCCGCATTCAAGCCCGACGGGACCGTGACCGCCGGCAACGCCTCGGGGATCAACGACGGGGCCGCGGCGGTGATGGTCGCCGACCAGGAGGAGATGGAGCGCCACGGACTTGAGCCCCTGGCCCGGATCGCCTCCTACGGCTGGCACGGCTGCGATCCGGCGATCATGGGCATCGGACCCGTGGAAGCCGTGCGCCTGGCCCTTTCCCGGGCGGGCTGGACCTTGGGAGAAGTGGACCTGATCGAGGCCAACGAAGCCTTCGCCGCCCAGTCCCTCTCGGTGGCCAAGGAGCTGGGCTTCGACATGGAGAAGGTCAACGTGAACGGCGGGGCCATCTCCCTGGGCCACCCCATCGGCGCCTCGGGGGCCCGCGTCCTGGTGACCTTGCTGCACGAGATGCGCCGCCGGAAGGCGAAGAAGGGCCTGGCCACCCTCTGTATTGGAGGCGGAATGGGCATAGCCATGTGCGTGGAGCGCTAAGAGTCAGCGGCGGGGGCATCGAAGCCCCCGTTTTTTTGGAAATCGCAACCGTTTATTAAGACAATTTGTCAAAATATGTTAGAATGACTCGGGTTTTTGTCGGCTTCAACACTGCTCCGGCAGGGCGGCCGACCCGAAGGAGCGCTCATGAACGGACCCGTTTGGAAGGCCCTGCGAATCGGGGATCTCGTAGCCCGGACCCCCATCGTCCAGGGCGGCATGGGGGTGGGGATATCCCTATCGGGCCTGGCCTCCGCTACGGCTAACGCGGGGGGCATAGGAGTGATCGCCGCCGCGGGCATCGGCCTTCTGGAGCCCGACGGCTTCACGGACTTCCTGGGTGCCAACATCAGGGCCCTGCGCCGGGAGATCCGCCGGGCCCGGGAGCTTACCAAGGGCATCCTGGGGGTCAACATCATGGTCGCCCTGAGCAACTTCGCGGACATGGTCCGGACAGCGATCGAGGAAGGCGTCGACGTGATCTTTTCCGGAGCCGGGCTCCCCGTCAATCTGCCGGAATTTCTCAAGGAAGGGGTGCGCACCAAGCTCGTTCCGATCGTATCCTCCGGTCGGGCCGCGGCGCTGATCGCAAAGCGCTGGCTGGACAAGTACGCCTACCGGCCGGACGCCTTCGTGGTGGAGGGGCCCCGGGCGGGCGGGCACCTCGGGTTCAAGCGCGAGCAGCTGGAGGATCCGAAGTACGCCCTGGAGGCCCTGGTCCCCGAGGTGATCCAAGCCCTGGTTCCCTTCGCGGATGGGGATTCCCCGATCCCGGTCATAGCCGGGGGAGGAGTGTACACGGGCGCGGATATCCGGGAAATGCTGGAGCTCGGGGCCTCGGGCGTGCAGATGGCGACGCGCTTCGTTGCCACCGACGAGTGCGACGCGGACCCGGCCTTCAAGGAAAGCTACATCACGGCGGGGGAGGGCGATCTCGAGATCATCGCCAGCCCCGTGGGCATGCCAGGGCGGGCTGTACGCAACCGGTTCCTCGATGATGTCGAGGAGGGCAAGAAGGCTCCGTACTCGTGCCCCTACCACTGCATCGTCACCTGCGATCCGGAAAAGGCTCCGTACTGCATCTCCCTGGCCCTCCTGAACGCCCAGAAGGGCAGGCTGGACAAGGGCTTCGCCTTCGCCGGCGCCAACGCCCCGAGGGTGGAGAAGATCGTCCCGGTGAACCGGCTCGTGGAGTCCCTGGAGGAGGAGTATCGGGTTTCCGGGAGTTGATGACGGAGAACACGTGAAGAGCGAGGCCCCGGGTTCGACCCGGGGCCTCGTCGTTTAAAGGATGGGCTCTCAGAACAACGCGAACTGGGGATCCTCGATCAGCACCTTGTACCGGGCCAGGAAGCGGGCCGCGTAGGCCCCGTCCACGGCGCGGTGGTCCGCGGTGACCGAGATCTCCAGGTAGGGCAGGAAGGCGATCTCCCCCTCCCCGGTCTCCACGGGCTTTCGTTCCACGGCCCCGGCCGCCAGGATGGCCGTTTGGGGGGGGTTCACGATGGCCCGGAAACGTTTGATCCCGAACATCCCCAGGTTGGACAGGGTCACCGTGCCTCCCGCCAGGTCCTCGGAGGAGAGGGAGCGGGCCTTGGCCTTTTCCGCCAGGGCGGCCAGGTCCCGGGCCAGCTCGGCGAAGCCCTTGGTCCCGCAGTCCCGGAGGACCGGAACCACCAGGCCGTCCGGCCCGTCCACCGCCACCCCCACGTTCACGGACCGATAGGTCCGGACCGTGCCGTTCCCCTCCCAGGATGCGTTGAGCCTCGGGAAGTCCCGGAGCGCCCGGGCCAGGAGCCCCGCCAACAGCACCGTGACCGATGCCGGCGTTCCGGCTTCCTTGCCCCGGGCATGGATGCGCAGGAGTTCCGAGGCGCATACATCCGTGTACAGGGTGAACTGGGGGATTTCGGTCCAGCTTTTGGCCATGCGCTCGGCGCCG
>JBGSPT010000207.1:0-8089 GCA_041738475.1 Treponematales bacterium | reverse complement strand
GGCGGACGCCCCGGCCGGGAGCTTCGGGTCAAGGCGGGCCCGAACGTCCGCTACGCCGCACCCTGCCGGGTCAGCCCGGAGTCCCCGAACAAGCTCTACCTTCGGACCCTGATCGTCAAGAACGACGCGGTCCTGGAGGTCCGCCTGGACAACCGGGTGATCCAAAGCCGGAAGAAGCCCCACGTCCAGCCGTCCGAGATGATCTCGGTGACCCTGGACCCCGAGCACCTGGCGGGGGCGGGCCCGGATTCGACGATCGAGATCGCCATACTGTGAGGAACCGACGATGCCCGACGAGTTGATCTGCATCACCTGTCCCCTGGGCTGCCGCCTGACCGTGGAGCGCCTCTCCGAGGGAGGGCTCTCGGTGTCCGGAAACCGCTGCGTCCGGGGCGCCCGGTACGCCGAGGAGGAACTCCTGGCCCCCAAGCGGGTGGTCACCGCCACCTGCCGCGCCCTCCCCGCGGACCGGTGCCGGGTACCCGTGCGCACCGCCTCGCCCTTCCCCAAGGACCGGGTGGAGGACTTGATCCGCGTGCTCTACTCCCTGGAGGTCCGGCTTCCCGTGAAACGCGGGGACGTGGTGATACCCGACGCCTTGGGCACGGGGATTCCCGTGATCGCCACCCGGACCCTGGATTGAGGACCGGGCGCGCACCGGCCGCCCGGGCTTCGCAACCGGATGCCGGCTTTCGCGTCGAACTAGTTGCGGGTCCGTTCCGGGGATGTACAGCCCCGCGGGGGGCCCGCGAAATACAGGAACCCGAGGTGCAACCGTGACCAACCTTCCCGCGGCTTCCCAGATCATAGTCTCCATCATCCCGATCGTGGGCATCGTGGCGGGCGCCGTCGTGATCTTCTTCTACCTCCTGTGGAACCACAAGGAAAAGGCGGTCCTGATCGAGCGCGGCGAGTACCGGAGACCCGTCTTCGACCTGGACACCTTCTGTCTCCTGGCGGGACTCCTCCTGACCGGGGTGGGCACGGCGCTGACCGTGGTCCTGGCCCTGATGAACGGCCTGGGCTACGAGATCCTGGGCGGGGCCATTCCTCTGGCGGTGGGAGCCTCCTTCCTGGCCTTCTACGGCTTCCGGGCCGTCCGCGGAAGGAGATGACGGAGGCTCCGGGCGTTCCGGACGAGGTCCTGGTGGCCAAGGTCCTGGACGGCCAGCCGGACGCCTTCGGGGAGCTCGCCCGGAGGCACCAGCGCCGGGTCCTGCGCATCGGGTACGGGTTTTTCCGGAACGCCGAGGACGCGGCGGACTTCGCCCAGGACGTGATGATCAAGGCCTATACGGCCCTGGCCACCTTCCGGGGAGCCGCCAAGTTCTCCACCTGGCTGACCCGGATCGCCTACAACACGGCCATCAACGAGGCCCGACGGAAGCCCCGGTACGATCCCCTGGAGGTCGACCCCGTGGACGCGCGGGAACTGGCCCCGGAGGAACGTCACATCCGGGAGGAGACCGTGGCGGCCCTTCGGACGGCCATGGGGGACCTGCCCCAGAAGTACGCCGTCTGCCTGGACATGTACTTCTACCTGGGCATGAAATACGGGGAGATCAGCGAGGCCACCGGATTCCCGGTGAACACGATCAAGTCGCATGTCTTCCGGGCCAAACGGGAGCTGCGGGCGGCGTTGGGCGCCGCGGAGGTGGACGGATGAAATGCGAAGTCTTCGAGGAACGGTACGACCGGGCGGAGGACGGCGCGAAGCTCTCCCCGACCCTGGCCCTGCATCTGGCCCGCTGTCCCCGCTGTTCCGCCCGGGTGGAGCTCCGCCGCCGCGCCCTGGAACTCTACCGCCTTCCCGGGCCCGTACCGGACATCGCCTCCCGGGTCCTGGCCGTCCTGCCCTTCCTGCCCCGGCCGCGCAGGACGGTTTCCCTGCGGGACTGGATCCTGAGCGGCCTGGCCCTCTCCGCGTCCGTGGTCCTGGTTCCCGCCCAGAAGGTCTTCTCCCTGGTGATCGAGGAGTACGGGAACCGCTGGATGCTGCCCTTCGTCCTGGTGTTCGGCCTGGCGGTCTCGGTCTTCGGGGCCCTGTTCATCGGGACCCACATGGACGAGCTGTCCGGCCTGGTCGGCCGGCCCCGGGAGCGTTCGGCCCGGTAGCGAAGAGGAAGGCGGCCGCGACGGCCGTGAAGGGCGCCACCAGGACCAGCCCCAGGCTCCCCATTAGGGTATGGAATATTTCCCCGGATACGTAGGACAGGTTGAACATGTTCTCCAGGGGAATCCCCTGGGCCATGAATACCATTAGGAGACTGGTGAACCCTCCCGTATACGCCAGCAGTAGGGTGGTCGACATGGTGCCGATCACCTTTCTTCCGAGGGTCAGCCCGGAAAAGGCGAGTTCGGCGAAACCCAGGTCCGGTTTCTTCCTGTGAAGTTCCTCCAGGGCTGCGGAGATATCCGTGGCCAGGTCCATGAAGGCTCCGGAGGAGGCCAGGAAGGTCCCCGCCAAGAAGACCTGCGTAAGGTTCAGGTGGTCGAAGCCTCCGAAGCGCAGGGTCTCCGAGAAGGGACGTATGGCCCCGTTCAGCCGATACGGTCCGGCGCTCAGCAGGGCGAGCCCCGCGCTGGCGGCGGTTCCGAGCATGCTTCCCAGAAAGGCCGCGATACCGGTCCGGGTGAATCCCGTCACCAGGAAAATGATCACGATGGTCAGTGCCGCCACCGTCGCCAAGCTGGCCAGGATGGGGTCGATGCCGTGCAGGAACGCGGGGATAAGCAGCTTCCAGATAGCGGCTACCGTGAAGGCGAAGGAAGCCGCGCTCTTGAGGCCCGTCCAACCCCCGTAGGCCAGGAGCAGGGCGAAGAATAGGGCCAGCAGGGCTATCTGCCAATCGATCCGGTAATGGTCGATGAGGGTCAGGGCCGCCGGCTTCCCCTCATCCTTGGACGGATCGATCACGACCAGGGCCCGGTCCCCGGGGCGGAACACTTTGTCCAGGTCCGCCTTCCCGTACAGGATATTCACGGCCTCCGCCTCCAGGCCCGCGTAGGGTCCGGAGAGCACCCGAACCCGGGCGATCTGCTCGCCCTGCATAAGAATGCCGTAGTTCCTGATCCCCTCGTTCCAGGTCTCCACGACCAGGGCCCGGGCGCGGACGGATAGATCCGTCGCCCGCTCGTACCCGGTGGGCAGGTAGGCCAGGAACGCGGCCGCCGTGATCGAGGCCAGGGCGAAGAGAGCTTCGGCCTTTCGGATCCCTCCCCAGGCGTGGGCCAGATAGTCGACCAGGAGTTTCTTGAAGCTCATCGGGGTCTCCTTTAAAGAAAAGCGCCCGGGGCCGACGGCCCCGGGCAAGGAGGCATTCTATTATTACATCCGGCCAATATCAGGCTTTTTACTTCGCGGCTACCGCGGTCTTCACGCCCATGACGAGAACGAGCTTGCGGAAGAGGTCCGTGTTGTCGTAGTACCCGTTGAAGAGGTCCTGGCTGCGGCCCAGGGCGTAGGTCGGGACCGGGACTCCGGTGTGGGAGTAGGTGGTCCAGCCGATCCCCGCGGCCTGGTTGGCGATGTGGGTCAGGGTGACGGTCAGGGGCTCATACCCGCCGTAGAGGTTGTAGACGCTCTCCTGGGCGGCCCGCTCCACCTCGCCCTTCATGGACCGGACGAAGGCGCGCTGAATCAGTTCCTTGGAGGGATCGTCCAGCTTGGCGAATTCGAGCCCGAACCATGACTGGATGGCTGGGAGAAGGTCCTCCAGGCTGCCGTCCGCGGAGGTGTGGGACTTCTTGTAGGGGCCCAGGACCTTTTCGTTGAAGGCGACGTAGGAGCCCTTCTGGAGGGAGATCTTCTCGAAGGCGGTAGAGTACTTGGTTCCCGCGAAGCCGATGCTCATCCCGCCGGTCTCGTGGTCGCCGGTGACGACGATGAGGGTGTCTTTGGGGTGGGCCTTCTGGAACTCGACGGCCTTGGCGATGGCCTTATCGAAGGCCAGGGTGTCCCCGATGGAGGCGGCGGCGTCGTTGGCGTGGCAGGACCAGTCGATCTTCCCGGACTCCACGGCGAAGAAGAAGCCCTTGGGATTGTCCAGGAGCTCGATCCCCTTGGTCACGTAGTCCGCCAGGGCCAGGTCATCCCCGGCCCGATCGATGTCGTAGGGCATGGCCATGGAATCCTGGAGGACCTGGTTGATCGCCAGGACCTTGAGGCCCGCGGCGGGCTTGAGGGCCCGGAACTCCGCGGGGGAGTTCACGAAGGTGTAGCCTTCCTTCTTGGCCAGCTCGACGGCATCGGGCTGGTCGCCCTTCTTGCCCTTGGGCTGGGCAAGGCCGCCGCCGCCGAAGTAGTCGAACCCGGACTTCCCGAGCTGGACGCAGATATCGTACATGTCCGAGCGGCTGGGGACCTTGGCGTAGAAGCCCGCGGGGGTGGCGTGGTCCAGGGAGACGTTGGACACGACCCCGACCTTCCAGCCCAGGTCCTTGGCGTACTCGGCGATGGTCTTGAACTTCGTCGTCTTGCCCGTGTCCATGTTGATGACCCCCGAGAGGGTCTTGTTGCCCGTGGCGATGGCGGTCACCGCCGAGGCGGAGTCGGTGATGATGGAGCTGGAGTCGTAGGTGGTGGTGATGCCCTGGGCGGGGAACTGGGTGAATCCGAGCTTCGCGAAGCCGGGCTCCTTGCCCGCCATGGCCTTGGCGTAGACCTCGGCGGAGCTGACCTGGGTCAGGGACATACCGTCCCCGATGAACAGGAAGACGTACTTGGCCTTTTCCACCCTCTGGGAGAAGGCGGGAGCGGCCACGAAGGCCAGGATCAAAGCGAGAGCCGCGATCCGGAAACGGGTTTTCATGGGATCCTCCTTGGGATTCTTCGGATGATCCCTGTATACCCTGAGTCAGTCAAATGCCCGTAACGGTTCCGTCAGAACTTCGTGAACCGGCCGGAAAACCCGGCGGTGTCGCAGGGCGCCGGTAAAAACCGGGCCGCCCGATAGGGCGGCCCGTTCGTCACTATGCGCGACCGGCTCAGTTCGAGTCGGGTTCCTTGACGATCTCGATCTTGATCCCCTCGGCGGTCTCCATCTCCTCCTTGGGAGGGACGGTCACCCGGAGAATGCCGTTCTTGAACAGGGCCTTGACCTTCTCCTGGGCGAATTTATCCGCGGGGACGTAGTACTTCTGCTTCTCGATGTCCTTGAGCTTCAGGCGCCGCTTGATGAAGCGCACCCCGTCTTCGGGCGCGGACTCCAGGCCGATGCGCGCGGAGAAGAGCATGTAGTCCCCCTGGAAGGAGAGACTGATATCCTTCTCGTCGAAGCCCGCCACCGCGAACTCGAACACCAGGATCCGGTCCGGAGTGAGGAAGATGTTCATCGGGGGATAGGAGAAGTTCGGATACCAGTCGGTGTTTTCGTCGAAATCCGGCCCGTGGAACCAGGGACCGCGCGGAGCCCCTCCGGGACCGAACTTGTCCTGCATCTCTTCGCCGAAGTTCTTGGCGGCGTCGAAGATCTCGTCCAGCATGGACCCGATGTCCACGTACATTCTGTTGCCCTTCATAGCATTCCTCCGTCTCGCGAGGATCGTCCCGGGACCGTCTCGGTCCTACGGGGCGTTTATCGCGCCCTCCATACGGAGCGGCGCCGGCGGGTCGGGCGTCCTTGCGGGACCATCCGATCCGGTACTAGTAAAGTATCGTAATTTCTCCAAAAAGGCAACCGCCGCCCCTCCGGGAGGCGGTTGCCGATCCACCCTGTCCGCGGGCTTATTTGGCCGGCGGGTACAGGAAGGGGTAGTTTTTCCTGGCCCCCGCGGCGGCCCAGTCCTCGGGAAGGACCTTCCAATTGTTGTCCGAAACCGGCGCTATGACTCCCGGCTGCTTCTCGAACCACTTGAGCATGTAGTACCGGAGATCCTTGGTGGTGGAAGAAGTCACCAGCTCGAGGCGCTTCAGTTTCCCGGCGTCCAAGCCCACGCCCTTGGTCAGGTGGCCCCCCCCGCCGGATCCGCGGTAGGAGTTGATGGCCACGCTGTAGGTCTTGGCGGGATCGAAGGGCTTGCCGTCGGACATCCCCGTGATGGTGATGCGGCTGCCAACGGGCTTGGAAACGTCCACCGTGTAGTTGAGCCCCGCGAAGGAGTCGTAGTTGTACGCCCGGGTCACGGTATCGTAGGAGTTGTACCGGGCGTTGAAGATCAGCTTGCCTTCCTTGTCCTTGGCGAAGGCGATGAGGTCGTCCTCGGGGCCGGCCATGGTGTTGAACCAGCCGCCATAGGAGAACTCCATGAACTTCCGGATCTGCTCCCCCGTCAGGTCCATGGTGTACAGGAAGTTCTCGTATTTATAGAGGCTGAACATGTCCCGGACCTTGATGGTCCCGTCGGCCGTGGTGGGAAGGTAGGCGTACATGTCCAGGGGGGCGGCGATGGAGATCTGGGCGGGCTTGAGGCCCATGGCGGGATCCGCGCAGAGCTCCAGCTGGATCTTGTGGATCAGGTCCACGAAGGCGGAGTCCCCGAACATGGCCGCGTCGGAGGTGATCTTGCCGGACATCTTGCCGATGGGGCGCTCGACCCAGGCCATGAGCTCGGCCTTATAGGGATCGAACTTGGCCAGGAAATCCGGGTCCCCGGGCCGGTCCTTGAGGGACAGGAGGGTGCCGTTCACCTCCTTGATCCATGCCTTGTTCGGCCTGTCCCAGCGCAGGGAGACCTCCACCACGGGAATCGCGGCGGCTCCGGCCAGGGCGCCGTAGATGGGCACGACCTTGCCGTTCGGGTCCTTGACCCACATCTTCTTCTTGGTGGCCGGGTCGAAGCCCATGCCGTCCCAGCCCGCGTGGTCGTGGCCCACCAGGATGAAGTCGAAGCCCGGTACGCGCTCGACGACCAGCTGGCTCCCGCTCTCGTTCTTGGGGGTGTCCGCGTTCTGGCCGCCGTAGGTGTAGTCCACGCCGGCGTGGAAGAGGCCGACCAGCAGGTCCGGCTTTTCCTTCTCCAGGATGATCGGGACCCACTTCTTCGCGGTCTCCACCATATCCAGGACGTCCATGCCGCTCCAGAAGGCCCGGGGGAGCTGCTCGGTGATCTTGGGCTCCGTGAGTCCCAGGACTGCGATCTTGACGCCCCGGCGGGTGATGATCGCGTAGGGCTTGAAGTAGGGTTCCCCGGTCTTCTCGTCCACCACGTTGGCGCAGATGAAGGGCATCTTGAGCTCCTTCACCATCTTGTCGTATACGGGGTGCCCCGCCTCGATGTCGTGGTTGCCCACCGTAACGACGTCGTAGGCCAGGTAGTTGAGGACGTCGGACCAGATGTGGGGTACTCCGGTCTTCTCGAAGTTGTAGTAGTAGACCGTGGGCTGGCCCTGGAGGGAATCCCCGTTGTCCAGGAGCACCACCTCCCCGGCGGCCCGCTTCTCCTTCACGAGGCCGGCGACCTGGGCCATGGAGGTTGCCAGGGTCTTCCCGGTGATGAAATCGTAGGGGAAGATGGCCCCGTGGATGTCCGAGGTCTCGATGAAGGTTAGTTTCAGGGGCTCGTCGACGAACTGGTCGAATTTGGTGGCGCAGGATCCCAGGAAGAGGACCGCGATCAGGGCGACCGCGGCCAGGACGCGGAAGGGACGTTTCATGATGCCTCCTTTTCTTTTCCGATGGCTGAAACTTAGGTCGAAGGGCATAGTATACACCCGCCCGGTCGGGCGCGTTAGGAGAATGTGAGAGTTTCGTGAAGACTGCGCGGTCTTCGTGCGGATCTTGCCGGAGCTTCGGGAGGATCAGGTGCCGCGTCCCCCGGAGAGGCCCCGGTACTTCCGGTCCGCGGCCCGGGCGGCCCGGCGATCCCCCAGTTCCGCGCAGGCGTCCCGGAGGTTGAACCAGGCGTCCGCGTAGTCTTCCCGGAGGGCGGCCGCCCTCTCGAAGGCCCCCCGGGCGTCGGCATACCGGGCGGAGACGAAGAGGACGACACCGAGGTTGTTCCAGGCTTCGGGATACGCGGGATCCAGGCGGAGGGCCTCCCGATAGAGGGTCTCCGCCCCGGGCCCGTCGCCTTCCTCCCAGGCCAGGAGACCCAGGGCGGTCAGGACGTCCGCCCGGGGATGGGCCGCCTCCAGGGCGGCCAGGAAGGC
>JBGSPT010000083.1:0-2513 GCA_041738475.1 Treponematales bacterium | reverse complement strand
GATCCGGGAAGCCCTGGATTCGGGCCGCCTGGGCGCCCCGGCCCTGGGGCAGGTGGTCATGCTGGGCTGGCGGGACGAGGCCTACTACCGCTCGGATCCCTGGAGAGGCTCCTGGGCTGGGGAGGGAGGCGGGGTCCTGGTGAACCAGGCGCCCCACCAGCTGGACCTGCTCTCCTGGTTCCTGGGGCCCGTGGTCGAGGTGTCCGCCTACTGGGCCAACCTCAACCACCCCTACATCGAGGTGGAGGACACGGCGGTGGCCGCCCTCCGCTTCCCCGGGGGCGCCCTGGGATCCGTCCTGGTCTCGAACTCCCAGAAGCCCGGGATCTACGCCAAGGTCCACGTCCACGGCATGAACGGGGCCTCCGCGGGGGTCCAGACCGACGGGGGGGCGATGTTCATCGCCGGCATGAGCGGGGTCCTGGAGCCCCCGGTCAACGATCTCTGGACCGTCCCGGGGGAGGAGGGCAAGCTCGCCCTCTGGAAGGCCGAGGACGAGGAGTTCTTCAGGAAGGTGGACGCCACCTGGTGGTTCTTCGCCCGCCAGGTCGAGGACTTCGCGGCGGCCGTCCGGGAGGACCGCCCTCCCGCGGTTTCGGGCCGGGACGGCCGGGAAACCGTACGCCTCATAGAGGGGATCTACGAGTCGGAGAGAGCGGGCGGTCCCGTGCGGCCGGCGCCCTAAGCCGAACACCCCTCGGCCGGCCCGGCGCTCCGATCTCGCCGAGCTTGACCGCCCCGGGACCCGGCTGTATGCTTTTTAGACATGGATCCTAAAATATCCCCCGACAAGGCCCTGCGTCAGAGCTGCGCGGGCATCCCGACACCCTACGGGGACTTCAACCTTTGCGTCTACCGACTGGCCCTGGAGGACGGAACCCTTCTGGGGGAGTGCGGAGACGAGGGACCGGCCTACGGTTCCGAGATCCGTGTGATCTACAAGGGCGACGTCGAGGGGGCGGAGGATCTGCCGGTCCGGGTCCACTCGGAATGCTTCACCGGGGACGTGCTGGGATCCCTCCGCTGCGACTGCGGGGATCAGCTCCACAAGGCCCTGCAGATCATCAACCTGGAGGGCCGGGGCATGGTGATCTACCTGCCCCAGGAAGGCCGGGGCATCGGCCTGGCGGAGAAACTGAAGGCCTACAACCTCCAGGACCGGGGCTTCGACACCGTCGAGGCGAACCTGGAACTCGGGCACGAAGCGGACCTCAGGGACTACAGCGCCGCGGCCCTGGTCCTCCGGGATTTCCGGATCAAATCCGTCCGCCTGATCACGAACAATCCCTCCAAGATAGAGAACCTCCGCCGGTACGGGATCGAGATACGCGGCCGCATACCGGTCGTCTGCGCCGCAAATCCGTTCAACGAACGGTACCTCGCCACGAAGCGCTCGAAGATGCGACACCTGTTCACGGACGGTGAGCCGCCCCCGCCGGCGGCCCCGGAATCGGAGAACACGAGCCGGCCCTACGTGACCCTGACCTACGCCCAGTCCCTGGACGGCTCCCTGGCGGGAGGCAACGGGCACCGCCTGGTCCTGAGCGGAGAGCAATCCATGCGGATGACCCACCGGATGCGGGCGGAAAACCAGGCCATCCTGGTGGGGATCGGGACGGTCCTGGCGGACGACCCCCAGCTCACGGTCCGCCTTGCGGAGGGGGACGATCCCCGGCCCGTAGTCCTGGACGGCTCCCTGCGCATCCCCCTGGAGTCCTACCTCGTCGCCCGGCACCCGAGGAAGGCCTGGGTCTTCGCGGCACCGGACGCGCCCCGGGACCGGAAGACCGCCCTGGAGGCCCGGGGCATCCGGGTGTTCACCGTTCCCTCGGACCCCCGGGGCCGGCTCGATCTGGCCCGGGTATGCGGAATCCTGGCGGAGAACGGGATCCGGTCGCTCATGGTCGAGGGCGGACTGGAGGTGATCGCAGGCTTCCTGGACTCGGATCTCATAGACCGCGTGGTCGTCACGATCAGCCCGAAGTTCGTGGGAGGCCGCCGGATCGCGGACCTGGGGGCGCGGGTGCCGGAACTCCGGGAGGTCACCCAGTTCCGGGTGGGGGACGACATCGTCGTGGAAGGGTACGTGAAACGAGGATGACCCGGACCCGCCTGTTTTTCACCGGACCCTTCCGGGCGGAGGCGCGGGAGGAATCCCTTCCCGAACCCCGGGGGGACGAGGTCCTCATCCGGGCCCGGTATTCCGCCATCAGCGCGGGCAGCGAGTCCCTCTTCTACACCGGCACCCAGCCTCCGGGCATGGGCCTGGACTCGAGCCTTCCGGGGTACTCCGGGACGACGGAATACCCGGTGAGCTACGGGTATTCCCTGGTCGGGACCGTCCTGGACGCCGGCCCCGACGCGGATCCGGACCTCGTCGGCCGGGAGGTCTTCGCCTTCCACCCCCACGCCACCCACGCACTCCTGGGGTCCGCCGACGTGCGCCCCCTCCCGGAGGGCATGGACCCCCTGGACGCCGTGTTCTTCCCGAACATGGAGACCGCGGTCAACCT
>JBGSPT010000077.1:0-2526 GCA_041738475.1 Treponematales bacterium | reverse complement strand
GCACGGTCCGCCGGGATCCCGCCGCGAAGAATCAGAACGCCGCGGCCTGGCCGTCCCGCCGGGGATCGGCGCCGCCGTACAGGACCTTGGCCTTGCGGTCGAAGAGGACCGCGTGGACTCCTCCGAAGTAGGCGTCCCAGTCGCCGCGCACGTTGATGTTGTGCCCCAAGGCCTCGAGGCCCTTCAGGGTGTTTATGGAAGCCCGTCCCTCGAGCTGGACCTGGCCGGAGGCCATGGCGAAGACCCGGGGGGCCATGATCGCGTCCTGGACGGACATCCCGTGGTCCACCACGTTGGAGATGACCTGGGCTACCGCGGCGATGATCCGGGTGGCCCCCGGGGAGCCCACGGTCAGGAAGGGCTTGCCCTCGGGATCCAGCACCAGGGTCGGGGTCATGGAGGACAGGGGCCGCTTTCCGGGTTCCACGGACTGGACGTGGCCCGGCTTCAGGGCGAAGTCGTCCATGTGGTCGTTCAGGATGAATCCCGTGCCGGGGACCGTCACGCCGGAGCCGAAGAAGTAGTTGATGCTCTTGGTCACCGCCACCATGTTCCCGTCCTTGTCCATGACGGAGAAGTGGGTGGTGGAGCCGCTCTCGAACTTCGTCGGGTCGTCGGCGGCGGCGGAGCCCATGGCCTTGGTCATGTCGATCTTGGCGGCCAAGGTCTTCGCATAGTCCTTGTTGGCCAGCCCCTTGAGGGGCACCTTCACGAAGTCCGCGTCCGCCATGTACTTGCCGCGGTCCGCGAAGGCCAGGCGCAGGGCCTCGATCCATGCGTGGGTGGTGGCGGGGGTGCCGGGGCCCATCTTGGCGACGTCCATGTTCTCCAGGATGTTGAGGATCTGGATCACATGGGTTCCGCCGGAGCTGGCGGGAGGCACGGAGACGATGGTGTATCCGCGGTAGGTTCCCGTCACGGGTTTGCGGATCTTCACCTGGTAATTGGCCAGGTCCTCGGCGGTGAGAATGCCGCCCGCGTCCCGGGCCGCCTTTGCGATCCTCTCGGCCATTTCGCCCTTGTAGATCGCGTCCTTGCCGCCCTTGGCTATGGCCTTGAGGGTGGCGGCCAGGTCCGGGTTCTTGATGGTCTCGCCGAGTTCGTAGGGAAGCCCGTCCTTGGTGTAGATCTTGGCGGTGGCGGGGAACATGTTGATCTTGCCCAGCTCGGACTGGATGATCGAGGCCAGGTTCACCGTCACCGGGATGCCCTTCTCCGCCCACTCGATGGCGGGGGCCAGGACCTTCTCGCGGTTCATCTTCTTGGAGCCGTAGTTCTCCAGGGCGTAGAGGAGCCCTGCTACCTCGCCGGGAACGCCGACGGACAGGCCGCCCACGACGCTGGCGCGGTCTATGACCTTGCCGTCCTCCCCGAACTTGAACATGTCCGGCTTGGCCGCCCCGGGGGCGGTCTCCCGGAAATCGATGACGACCGCTTCCTTCATGTTCGCCATCTTGATGACCATGAATCCGCCGCCGCCGATTCCGGAGGCGTTGGGTTCCAGGACCCCCAAGGCGAAGGCGGTGGCGATCGCCGCATCCACGGCGTTTCCGCCCTTCTTGAGGATGTCGACGCCCACCTGGGACGCCTCGGGCTTGGCGGCGGCGACGACGCCCTTGGCACCCTCGGCAGCCCGGCCGTACAGGTTGACCGGAGTCTGGGCGACGATCAGGGCCGCGGCGAGGGCGGCCAATAGGAATACCGCGAGCAACTTTTTCACGAGAACCTCCTCTTGTTTCTTTGGGTAGAATCTATCGGGCGTTTCTTACCGAAACTAACTAAATAATCGCCCATGGAGCCCCGCTTGTCAACCGATGAAATCATCCGTGCCGGCTTGCCCGCAGGGACGGGATCGCGCCATACTGCACACGATGAGTTTTCCCCGAACGCGCCCTCCCAGCCTGCTGGGGGCGCTCGCCCCGGCCCTGGCCGCGATCCTGACCCTGTCAGCCTGCGCGACCCGCATTCCCGTGTCCGAATCGGCGGATCCCGCGGCAAGCCTCCCCCGGGAGGCCTCGGTCTACATCCTCGCGGGCAGGCCCGTCCTCGAAGAGGCCGCGGCGGCCCTCCTTGCGCCGGCGGACCTCAAGGCCGTCCGTTCCCTCCTGGCCCGTACGGACCGGGTCACCGCGGCCCTCGTCCTGCCTCCGGACGGGTCGGGGCTGGACGGATCGGGGGCGTCCGGCACGGAGAGCGGCGCGGAGTCCTCGAGGCGTGCGGACCTGTTCGGAATCGCCGTGGGCACGTACCCCGCCGGAGCCGCCTCCTTCCGGCTTCGGCTGTCCAGGGATTGGAGGAAGGAGGGTCGTGCCCTGGTCCAGCGGGACGGGAAGCTCCGCATCGCCTTCGCGGGCCGGCATCTCCTGGCCGCGGGCACCTCGGACCTGGACCCCCTCCTGGACAGGCTGGCCGATCCCGGCCCGGGTCCCCTGCCCTGGGACCTCCTTCCGGACCGGGACTCCCCGGGAGCCCTATGGATTCCCCGGCCCTGGGAGCTGGCCGGCCGGATCTGGGGCGCCGAGGCGC
>JBGSPT010000068.1:0-10589 GCA_041738475.1 Treponematales bacterium | reverse complement strand
GCGAAGGCCTGTTGGGTCAGGGAGCCGCCCAGGGTCCAGGAGGACTCCTGGGCCGGCGCCGGGGAGGCCGCGAGGATCAGGGCTAGGGCGGCGGCCGGGACTCCGGCACGAACGCACGGCGCTGGCTTCACTTCGTCAGTTCCGCCATGCTGAACCGGGAGTCCGGGATCCGGGTGTCGAGCTTCAGGTCCTCGAGGATGAAAACCGTACGGGTGTCCCTGCGAAGCTTGTTGACCATCTCGGTCCGGACCGGGTACCAGCGCCCGCCGATATTCCTAACCTCCAGGGAGCTGCTTTCCTTGAGAAGCTTGCCGCTCCGGGCGTACATCTCGCCCTTGAGGCTCACGTAGCGCTCCTTGTCGATCCAGACCAGGCGTCGGTCGTAGGAGGCCGTCGGGACCCTGGCTTTCAGCTCCAGGATCCATGCGGGCCGGCCGTCCACGGTCTCTTCCCGGAGGACGACGGCGGAGTACTTCTCCAGGAGGGCGTCCGACTCCATGGCGTCCTCGTAGGAGACGTCGCTGCCCATCATCCCCTCCTTGAGCAGGTGTCCGGAGATCTTCACCGTGTCCTGCTCCTTGGGGAAGTACATCCAGAGGTTCTTGTCCAGCTTGAGCATCCGGGTTCCCCGGTCCTCGGGGTTCGTGAACTCTATGAAGGCCTTGCTGTCCCCCACGGCCCAGGCCTGCATGGTCTTGACCCGGACGGAGCCCGAAAGGGTGATCTCCATGCGTCCGGCGTACTCTATGGACCGGAAGGCCTGGTTTTCGTCCACCCTGCGAAGTATCTCTTCCGCGGTCTGCCCGAAGGCCGCTGCCGCGGTCAGGGCGATCAAGGTTGCTAAAAGCGCGCGCTTCATATGTCCTCCAAATTAGTCGACAGGACCCAGGAGCCAGGACTCGGGAAGCCCGGAAGGATACCGCATACCCTTGTAGTTCACCGGATTCCAACCTGTCCACCGACCACTGACCACTGACCACTGACTCCTGTGTCCTCTCATACGCTCCGTATCGCGTCGATGGGATTCATCCGTGCGGCGCTGCGTGAGGGCAGGAGGGACACCGTGGCCGCCACGACCGAACCCAGGGCGAAAAAGGCCAGGCCCACGGCCGGGTTCACGGAGGGGTAGACGATGTTGTCCATGGGCCAGTCGAAGCCCGCCATGGACTTCGAGAAGTCCATGCCGACCTTGCTCAGGGCGAAATTCATCGCCAGACCCAGGATCACGCCCACCGCGGATCCCGCCATGCCCAGCAGGGTGCCCTCCATGAGGAAGAGCTTGAGGATGTCCCCCTTGGGCATGCCCATGCTCTTGAGGATCCCGATCTCCTTGCGCCGCTCCAGGACCACCATCATCATGATGTTCGTGATGATGAAGGCCCCCAGGAAGGCCACGACTACGTACATGTACATGTAGATCCCTTCGGCCATGCGGACGAAGCGGGGGTAGTCCCCCATCCGGGTCCAGGAGTGGACCGAAAGGCCGTCCCTGCCCGCCTTCTTCAGGGCGGCGTCGATCAGGGACTCCACCCGGTCGGCCTCCCGGTAATCCTTGAGCATGACCAGGACCTGCTGTGCCCCGTCTCCCATGCCCAGGAGTTCCCGGGCGTCGTCGATGCCGATCTGGAAGACCGAGTTGTCCAGGGTGTTCACGTTGGTCTTGAAGATCCCGGCGATGGTGAAGCGCTTGAACCCCAGACCGTAGTCGGCCTTCTGGGTGACCACCTTCAACACGTCCCCCACCCCCAGACCGAGGTCCTTGGCCAGGGATTCGCCCAGGATGGCCTGGCCGGGGCCGGTCAGGTAGGTCCCCCCGGGAAGCACGCTCCGGTCCAGCATCAGCATGGACTTCTCCGTGACGGGATCCCCGGCTATGCCCAGGGCGGCCTTGGAATTCGGCCCCGAGGAGAGAAGGACCCCGAAGCGGATCCGCTCCGCGGTGATAGTCAGGCGGCCCTTGAGTTCCGGGATGCCCTCCACGATCCGGACGACCTCGGCGGAATCCGGGATCGCCTCCGTAACGGGCATGAAGCGTTCCCGGGCCCGGTATTCCTCGGTGACGATGTTCAGGTGTCCGACGTCGTTCTTGGTGAAGTTCTTGACGATGGATCCCATCATCCCGCCCATGAGGCCGTTCATGAACAGGATGAGGAGAATCGAGATCAGGACGGAAAGCCCCGCCAGGAGGCTTCTCCGCCGGTTTCGTCCGAGGTTGCGGACGGCCATGGTTACCAGTCGCATCTGTACCCTCCTTAGACGAAGCGCAGGGCGTCGGTGACCTGCATCTTCGAGGCCCGCTTCGCGGGTATGCGGGCGGAGATGAAGGATACGGCGAGGCCGAAGAGGAACCCGAAGACCATATTCCCGAAGTTCCACTCTCCGTAGAGTCTGTCCATGATCGGGATGCCGCCCATGTCCACGTCCCCGACGACCTGTTCGAAGGAGATGCCGTAGGTCGAAGTCAGCGCTACGATGCCGATCCCCAGGAGGACTCCCGCGAAACTTCCCACGGCGCCCACGATCAGGCCCTCCAGGGTGAAGAGCCGCTTGATCTCCTTGGCGGTCATGCCGTAGGCGCGGAGGACCCCGATTTCCCGGATCCGGGCGTACACGGCCATCAGGATGGTGTTCACGATGCCCACGCCGGCGATCACCAGCATGATTAGGATGATGACCGAGGAGAATTTGCCCTTCATCTCCCGCATGGCCAGGTAGTCCTGGGCAAGGACCCGGATCGGGTCGGCTTGGAGACCCGGCAGGGCCTTGGAGACCGCGGCCGCCGCCCCGTCGGCGCCGGACAAGAGGGCATCCAGGGCCGGGTAGGCGCGGCCGGCCGCTACGATCTCCGTGACCAGGCCGTCCAGCCCCAGAAGTTCGTCCGCGTCCGTAAACGTCATGAAAAGGGCCGCCTTGTTCAAGGAAGGATCCGGGGCCGTCAGGAGGCCCGCGATCCGGTACTCGTCGGCGTTCACGTTCTCGTAAACCGTGGATGCGGAGACCAGGATGTAGTCCCCCAAACCGAGGCCGAGCTCCTCCGCAAGGTCCGCCCCGATCACGACGCTGCGGGGTTCGGCCTTGTCCAGCCAGACCCCCCGGGCCACCACGCCGGCCAGGTTGAGGACCTTCCCGTCCCGGGCTGGGTCCACGGCGGTGGCCAGCACGGGAATCTCGTCCTCGTAGTTGGACAGCCGGGCCACGAAGCGGGTCCGGGGCGCGGCCGCCCGGATCGCGGGGTCCGCGGCCAGGATCTCGCGGATCGTTCCTTCGGGGTCGGGGATCCCGTGTTCCAGGGGATTGCCCTGGAGGTTCGAAACGTACTCCGGCGTCCGGACCTTCAGGAAGGACTCGGTGTAGTTGACCATGTTGTCGATGGTCATCCGATCCATGCCCTTCAGGATGGAGTCCGCGTAGATGTACAGCCCGATCCCGAACATCATTACGATGCCGGTGATGGCCGTGCGCCGCTTGTTCCGCAGTACGTTGCGCGCGGCGATCTTGAACAGGGTGTTCATGTCACCTCCTCTCGTCGCTCGTGACCGCCCCGTCCCGGAGGGTCACGATGCGGCGGGCGTGGTCCATGACCAGCCGGTCGTGGGTGGAGAAGATGAATGTGGTCTTCCGTTCCGCGTTGATGCGCTTCATGAGTTCCACGATCTCCTCGGCGGTATGGGAGTCCAGGTTGGCGGTCGGTTCGTCCGCCAGGACCACGATGGGGTCCTTGACCAGGGCCCGGGCGATGGCCACCCTCTGCTCCTGTCCGCCGGACAGTTCCCGGGGGTACCGGTTCTCCATGCCCGAAAGCCCCACCGCGGCCAGGAGCTCCTTCGCCTTGGCCCGGGCCTGGGCTCCGTTCTTCTTCCTTTCGATGACCAGGGGAAGCTCCACGTTTTCCGCCACCGTCAGCACGGGGATCAGGTTGTAGGACTGGAAGATGAAGGAGACGTGAAGCTTCCGATATTCGGAAAGCTCCTTCTCCCCCAGGGCCCGGAGCTCCCGGCCGTCGTAGACGACCCGGCCCGAGGTCGGGACGTCCAGACAGCCCAGGATGTTGAGCAACGTGGTCTTGCCGGAGCCCGAGGGACCGACCACCGCCAGGTACTCGCCCTTTTCTATGTCCAGGTCCACGGCGCCCAGGGCCACGACCTCGTTGTCTCCCTTCTTGTAGACCTTCCGGATCTTTTCCAGGTGCAGTATCGCCATATCGTCCTCCTTACTTCTCGGTTCCCTCGGATTCGCCGGTTTCAGACTCCGCCGCGGATTTCCTGCCGCCCGCGCCTTCCCGGTGATTCTCCGTCAGGGCCTGCAGGCCGAAGAGGTCCTTGGATTTCAATTCCTCGGTTATCGAGTTGGGAACCAGCATCATGGAATTGCCCGCCTTGAGGCCCTCGTTCAGGATGGACAGGCTCTTGAGCTTGAGGGCCAGGTCGTTGGCGGTGTAGATCTTTCCCGCCTCCTCCAGCTTCCGGGCTATCTCGATCTCCGCCTCCGCCAGGAGGATCCGCCCCTTCTTCTCCCGCTCCGCCTGGGCCAGGCGGCTCAGGGGACCCTGGAGGCTTTCGGGGATCTGGATGTCCGTGATCTCGATGTGCTGGACCGTGATGCCCCATTCGGTGGTCTTCTTGTCCACCTCCGCCCGGATCTGCTTCTCGATCTCATCCCCCTGTTCCAGGAAGGCGGACAGGTCGTTCCGGCTGACCGCGGCCCTCAGGGCCGTTTTGGAGGAGAGTATGACCGCCTCCTCGTAGTCCTGGACCTCCAGGATAGCCTTCTCCGCGTCCCAGACCATCCAGAAGCAGAGGGCGTCCACGGTCACGGTCACGGAATCCCGGGACAGGGTCGTCTCCGCCGCGAAATCCGTCACCCGTATCCGCAGGTCCACCATCTCGGCCACCCGGTCCGCCAAGGGCAGGAGCAGGAAGAGCCCGGGCCCCCGGACCCGGTGGAACTTGCCGAAGCGCAGGACGATGGCTCTCTCCCATTCCTCCGCCTTCTGGACCGCAGGAGCGGCCAGGACCCCGGCGGCCGCGAAGGCCAGGATCATCCCGGATTCCCCGGTGCGCCAGACCGCCAGGGCGAAGGCCGCCAGGATGATCAGCTTGATCGAGGCGTTCCAGCGGGGGAACAGGGCCATGACGATGACCGCCGCGATCGGCGCTCCCAGGAGGGCGCCGAAGGCCGCCAGGGAGGGGGAGGCCCCGGTCAGGAGCCGCGCCGCGAGGGCGAAGGAGGCCAGGGCTGCGAGGAGGGCGGCGCCGGCCCAGTTCAAGGCGAAGTCCCTGCGGTGCGACCGCCTTAGGGGGTTCTTGATCAGAGGCTTGTCCTCATTCTTGCCGAAGATCCACATAATCAGTCCTCCTCGAAACCTCGGACCAGGTCCAGCATCGCCGCCCGGTCCATGCCGAGGGCTTCCATGTCCCGTATGAACCGTGCTACTCCGGCTTCCATCTTCTTGGTCCGTTCCGAGTCTTCCATATCTATCCTTTTATTCGAGACGTAGGTCCCGCTGCCGACCTGGGTGGTCACGATTCCGCGGATCTCCAGCTCTCCGTAGGCCTTGGCGATGGTATTGGGGTTGATCTTCAGCTCGATCGCCAGGGCCCGGATCGTCGGCAGGCGATCCCCGGGTTCCAGCCGGCGGGCCAGGATGGCCTGCTCGATCTGCTGGATGATCTGGCGGTAGAAGGGAACCCCGCTGGCCGCGTCCAGGGAGAATCTCATCTCTCGTTCGATCGTTGTACTATTCATCTAGTACAATACTATTTGGCCTAGTACAATGTGTCAAGGCATTTTTTGTTTTTTCCCGGCACATCGAGCTTCATGTATCCCTTGATCCGGCGAGGGGGGCGCAATATATTACTAATATGAGAATGTTTATTGCGGCGGCCGCGGCCGCCCTGGCAGTGTCTTGCGTAGGGCAGGGTTCCGGAAACCCATCCGGTCCGGCCTCCAAGACCGAGGAATCGGGGGTGATCGAGATGAAACCGGGGGAATACGAGGCTGCAGTTATTGGCGGAGGGTGCTTCTGGTGCCTCGAGGGGGCGTACGAGATCGTGCCCGGAGTCGTGGACGTGGAAAACGGCTATGCCGGCGGCGGAAGGGCGAATCCCACCTACGAGCAGGTCGGAACGGGGCTCACGGGCCACGCGGAGGTGGTCAAGATCACCTTCGACCCCAAGCAGGTCTCGTACGCGGAACTCCTGGACCTCTTCTGGAAGATCCACGATCCCACCACCTTGAACCGCCAGGGAGCCGACGTCGGACCCCAGTACAGGTCCATCATCCTGTACTCCGGCCCGGAGCAGGAGGCCGAGGCGCGGGCTTCCATCGAGAAAGCCGCCCCCTACTTCCGAAATCCCATCGTTACGGAGCTCAAGCCTCTGGAGGCCTACTGGAAGGCGGAGGAATACCACCAGGACTACTTCCGGCGGAATCCGAATCAGGGATACTGCCAGATCGTGGTCGCCCCCAAGGTGGAGAAGGCCAAAGAGTGGGTAGGGACGCAGGGCCGGCCATAGCGTTCCCGGAGCCGAAGAATGTGTCTCTCCCGTCCCGGGAAGAAAGAATTTTCTGGTTTGGCGGAGGGGTCAGGATTTGGGCGAAAAATAAAAATTTTTTAAATAAAGGCATTTCCGCTTGGTTCGGGCTGCGACAGAAAGCCTGCCGGATTTCATTCTGGCTACAGAATCCCTAATCATCAACTCTGATTGTAGGAAAACCGGGTACGTATTCGGTTTTTCATTGATGTCGATGTTCTCGGAATGAAGGTTCCGGAGAAAAAGAAAAAATTATTTTATTGACAGTCTTCCGAACCCGTACTACCATGGCCCCTTGCGCACGGTTTCGGGGCGTCCTGATCGTGCCGGGAACGAAGCCGGCCCGGCGGGACGAACCTGTGACCGCCGGTTCCTGCCGGAACCGCGGCAAACCGCGGCGGAATCACAAACCCAAGGAGTGAAGCGACATGAACATCGCCCTAGGCATCATCCTTCTCGTCACGTACCTGGTCTTCATCATCTACGCGGCGAAAGGCGGCAATCTCCTGCTCGGCCTTTTCCTGATGGCCATCCTCTGGAGCGGCATCAGCCTCCTTGGGGGCACGATAACCTGGAAGGACATCAACACGACGATCTTCCAGGCGGGCCCGGAGAGCTTCGGCCCCACCGCGATCAACATCATCTTCGGCAGTTGGTTCGGCCGCATCTTGATCGAGACCGGTATAGCACGCACGATCATCCGCAAGGCCGTGGAGCTCGGCGGAGACCGGCGAGGCCTCACGGTCATCCTGCTGTGCCTCGTGGTGACCGCCATCTTCACGACCGCCTACGGCGTCGGCGCCGTGGTGGCCATCGGCGTCATCGTATTCCCGATCATGCTGTCCATCGGGGTCACCAAAGCCCTGGCCACGGCGGCGTATTCCATGGCCGTCGGGGCGGGTCTCTGGCTGAACGGGGCCCTGCTGAGCCAGGCCGCGGGCACCATGGTGATCGGCAAGTCCGAGAAGTACGTCATCGGCCCGGACTGGTACCGCTTCGCGGGTATCGCGGTGGCCATCGCCATCGTGACGTACTCCATCATGATCCTGATCAGCACCCGGAAGTCGGAGAAAGTCCACGCCTGGTCCGCTCCCGACATGGGCGAGATTTCCGAGGGGCAGACCCAGAACGTCAGCCTCCTGGCTTGCATCACCCCCATCCTCCCTGTCACCATCGCAATAGCCTTCAAGATCAGCTCCATCCCTGCGATCCTGCTGGCCGCTCTCTGGGGCTTCGCCTTCACGGGCTATCTCTCGAAGGGCTGGCGCAAGATGGCGGAACTCATCGAAAAGACCTTTTTCGAGGGCGTCAAGGACGTGGGCCTTGTGCTCGGCTTCCTGCTCTTCCTGCAGATGTTCATCCGATCCGCCGGAGCGGCCAAGTCCCTGCTCTCCCCGATCGTGTCTCCGATCCTCCCGACAAACCTCTTCGCCCTGTTCCTGGTGTTCGGGGTCCTGGCGGTCCTAGCCCTGTTCCGAGGCCCCTTGACCATCTGGGGAGCGGGAGCCGCCACCTTCGCGATCATCGCGGGGCCGGGCACCTATCCCATCGCGATCCTCTTCCCGCTCTTCTACATCACCGCCACCGCGATCACCACGAACATCTGCCCCACCCAGTCCTGGAACCTCTGGGGCATCGGCTACACCAAGGTCGCCGTGAGGGATTACCTCAAGCAGGCCCTACCCTATGCCCTTCCCATGGCCCTGGTGCTGGAAGTCGTGGCCTACTTCATGTTCGCCGCGTAATGCCAAGGCCGGCGGCTGCCCTCCGGATCCGCCGGTTTCCCTGAGTCAACGCCGCCGTCCGGGCCGTCCGGGCGGCGGTCTCCCTTTACGTGAATCCGATATACTCGGTACAGCCTCGTAGTCTTCAAGAGAAAGGCGATAAGGATCGATCATGAGCGAACGCAGGATACGCGTCGGAATCGACGTCGGAGGAACCCATACCAAGGCCGTGGCCCTGGACAACGAAACCCACGAGATCGTGGGCCAGTCGGTGGTCATGACCACCCACGACCATCCCATGGGGGTGGCTGCGGGGGTCATCGAGTGCTTCCGGGAGGTCCTGGCGGAGAACCGGATCGATCCGGCGGCCATCGTCTTTATCGGGCACAGCACGACCCAGGCCACGAATGCCCTGCTGGAGGGCGACGTGGCCAAGATCGGCCTTTTGGCCATGGGCGGCGGCGGCTTGGAGGGCCTCTTGGCCCGCAGGCAGTCCAATATCCCGGACATCGACCTGGGCACCGGCCGGACTATACGGACCTGTCATACCTACCTCAAGCTCAAGGACGTAAACGAGGGGAGTATCGAGGCGGAGATCCGGAACCTCGAAGGCCAAGGGGCTTCCGTCATCGTCGCCTCCAAGGTCTTCGGGGTGGACAGCATCCGGGAGGAAAGCCTGGTCCGGGAGGTGGCGGAGCGGAAGGGCATGATGGTCTGCGCGGCATCGGAGATCAGCAAGCTCTACGGCCTTTCCCGCCGGACCCGGACCGCGGCCATCAACGCCAGCATCCTTCCCAAGATGATGGAGACCGCCAACAGCACCGAGCGCAGCGTCCAGCAGGCGGACATCACCGCCCCCCTCATGATCATGCGCGGAGACGGCGGGGTCATGAATATCCTGGAGATGAAGAAACGCCCGGTCCTGACCATGCTCTCCGGACCCGCGGCCAGCGTGATGGGCGCCCTCCTGTATCTCCGGGCCTCCAACGGCATCTACTTCGAGGTGGGGGGGACCTCCACGAACATCGGGGTGATCAAGAACGGGCGCCCCGCGGTGGAGTACACCGTCGTGGGAGGCCACAGGACCTACATCAACTCCCTGGACGTCCGGGTCCTGGGGGTCGCCGGGGGGAGCATGGTTCGGGCCGCGGGCGGGAAGCTCGTGGACGTGGGCCCCCGTTCCGCCCACATCGCGGGCCTCAAGTACGCGGTCTATACGCCCCCCGGGGAGATCCGGGATCCCGAGCTCGAGTTCTTCGCCCCCAAGGAGGGGGATCCCGCGGACTACGTGCGGGTCCGGCTCGCGGACGGCCGCAGGCTAACCCTGACCAACTCCTGCGCGGCAAACGTCCTGGGCCTGGTGGGTGAGAAGGACTACTCCTTCGGTTATGTGGAGTCCGCCCGGGCCTGCATGAAACCCCTGGCGGACTACCTGGGGGTAAGCGTGGAGGAGGCGGCGCGGCAGATCCTGGACAAGGCGTATTCCAAGATAGCCCCGGTGATCGAGGAGCTAGCCGCCAAGTACCGGCTGGAGCGGGAACAGATCGACCTGGTCGGGGTCGGGGGCGGCGCGGCGGCCCTCCTCCCGTACACGGCCCGTGAAATGAACCTCAACTACCGCATCCCGGCCTACGCGGAAGTGATTTCCTCCATCGGCGTGGCCCTGGCCCTGATCCGGGACGTGGTGGAGCGCATCCTCCCCAACCCCTCCACCGAGGACATCTCTCGGATCAAGCGGGAGGCCGCGGCCCTGGCGGTCAAGAACGGGGCGGTTCCCGACACCGTGGAGGTACACGTGGAGATCGACCCCCAGACCTCCAAGGTGACCGCAATCGCCCTGGGATCCAACGAGGTGCAGGCCGCCAACCTCCTATTGGTCTGCGGGGAGGAGGAGGCCCGAAAGATCGCGGCCGAGTCCCTCCGGGCCGATCCCTCCGAGGTCCGGACCCTGGTGCGGAACGACTCCTTCTACGTCTTCGGCCGGAAGACCGGGGAACGCCAACAGGTGCGTCTGGTGGACCGGAGGGGTTTCGTCAAGGTCCAGTGCGGGGACGCCGCGGTCGCCGAGTGCGCCGCCTCCGAATGGGAGACCCGGACCGCCGCGGTCTGGGAGGCCATGCTGGGCTACAAATACCAGATGGTCCAGAACCCGGACATTTTCCTCGGAATCGGCGGAAAGGTACTGGACTTCTCCAACACCCTGAGTCTGGAGGACCTGCTGACGGTCATGCGCAGCGAGTTCCAGGACGCGGACCCCGGGGAGAGGATCGTCCTGATCAGCGCCCGGTCCGCGGCCCTGTGATCCGGTCCCGGATCGAGGAGCTTCTACTCC
>JBGSPT010000049.1:0-2752 GCA_041738475.1 Treponematales bacterium | reverse complement strand
GGCGGATCCGCCTGGGTCCCCGGGATACGGCGGGCAGGGGCAGGTCGTCCGCGGAGGAAAGCCAGTCCGCCGCGGATACGGCGAAGAAGGCGTTGGCCTCGCTGCCGCTCATGCCCATGAGATCCGTAAGGAAATCCGAGGATCCCGCGACCACCAGCCTGCCGGGCCGAAGGTCCTCGGAGGGCAGGGGACCCGGTATCGGCCGGGTTTGACCCGGGCGGGGCGGAGGGGCGGTCCCGTAGACCCGGGGAAATGTGCCGTCAAGGGCGGCGGCGAGGGCGTACTGGCCGCGGGTGGCATCCTCCTCGTCCCGGTAGAAGGCCTCCTGGTCCGGAGCCGCCGCGAAGGCGCGGGTCTGCTTCCAGGCCCGGGGCGAGGACTTAACCAGGACCTCCCCGGTAAGGCCCGGGCGGGCCGAAAGATCCAGGGGACTCGGCCAATACAGGTCGAGTCCGGAATACCGGGCCGCCGCGGGATGGGAAAGGGCCGTATTTTCCCGTTCCGTCATGACCCAGTGGGGATAGCGCAGGTTTCGGTAGCCGGTCCGACCGTCGGGACCCTGAACCTCGAACGGGATGGACAGGCTGGAAACGTCCAGCACGAGCTCCCTGCGGACCCGGACGCCGTAGGCTTCCAGGAGCTCGAGCACGGGGTCTGGTCCCAAGGCCCGGGCTTCCAGGTTCCTGTCGGGATCCACCAGGACTCCCCGGACCGCGGCGAAAACGCGGCCGCCCCCGGAAAGGTACCGGTCAATATAGTACGCGTCGTACTCATCCAGGGCAGCGTTCCCCAGGACGAAGAGTACCGAGACGTCGGGCTCCACGTCCGAGCCCCTGGGGGACAGGCGGACCTCGTAGCCCGCCCGGACCAGGGCGGAACCCAGGAGTCGGAAATCCTCCTCGGGATCCCGGTTTCCGTCCCCTTCCCGTAGGGCCGCCACGGGTACGGTGCCGTTCACGAGGTCCCGGACGGCCTTCACGACCTCGTATTCCAGGTGCTCGGATCCGAGGACCGAGGGCAGGACCCGGAAATCGTCCAGGTATTCCACCACCACCCCCGCGTACACCGTGGCGATCCGGGCTTCCCCTCCGCCCTCCACCTGGAGCTGCCGCGGAAGGATTCCCAGGCTTTCGAGCCGGCCGGCATTCTCCGCGGCGTCCTTGACGGAAACCCGGATGCGGCCGCCGCCGTGGGCCTCCAGCTCCGCAAGGAGATCCTGGGCCATCCGGATTCCCGGATGCAGGTCCGCCAGGGATTCCGACCGGTAATAGGTGATGTCTACGGTCTCGGGGATCCGGGCCCCCAGGGATCGGGAAGCGGGGGAAAGGGTGAAAGCCCGGTCCTCGGTCAGGTCGATCCGGAAGCGATAGAGGGAGCTGACCGCGGCGGCGAGGAAAAGCACCACCAGGGTCAGGACCTTGAGGATCCGCTCCTCCCGGAGCACCCGGCTTGCGGAGTCCGGGTCCCTCATTTCCAGGCCTCCCTAACCAGGGCCTTGGCCGCCAGGTAGAGCCCGCCGAAGGTCAGGAGTCCGAAGTACGCCAGGTCCCGGCTGTCCAGGACACCCCGGACGAAGGACTCGAAGTGGGAGGCCGGGGAGATCCAGACGAGGGTCCGGGCCAGGAACCCCGGCAGGGCCAGGAAGGCGGGCACCCTGTGGGCCGCGGACAGGGCCAGGAGAAGGGCCGAAGTCCCCAGGTAGGCTCCCGCGGGGCTCCGGGACCGGGAGGATACGTATTGTCCCAGGGCTGAACAGGCCGACGCCAGGGCCAGGGCTCCCAGGTATTCCGTAAAAAGCACGCCGGAATCGAAGTCCCCGAACCGGGAGACCGAGAGAGGCACCGAGAAGCTCAAGACCAGGACGACTCCGACCACCGCCGTCACCGCCAGATGCTTTCCAGCCACCAGGTCCCCGGGACGGAGCGGGAGGGTCGCCAGGATCTCGTAGGTTCCCGACCTCCGCTCCTCGGCCCAGGACCGCATGGTCAGGGCGGGCAGGAGGACCGCGAACAGGGCCGGCATGACCTCGAAGTAGGGCCTCAGGGATGCCTCCCCTCGGACGAAGAAACCCCGGACCAGGAAGAGCCAGACCGACGAGACGGCCAGGAAAAAAGCCGCGAACAGGTACGCCGGGGCGGTGTTCAGGGCTGAACGCAGTTCCCGGCGGCAGACTGCCAGGGCGGGGCTCATTTCCCGTCCTCCCCGGTCAGGCGGGCGAAGACCTCCTCCATGGAAAGGCCCTCCCTCTTGAGCTCCAGGATCTTGAATCCCTCCGAGGCGGCCCAGTCCGAAACGGCCTCCGAGGATCCCGTTCCTCCGGCGGCAAAGCCGAGACGGATCCGCCACGCGCCGTTCCCCTCGGAATTCGGCGGGCCCTCGGGGGAGCCTGCGCTTAGACGGACGAGAGCGGCCTCCACCTCCCGGACGCCGGGAGCCTTGATAACCGCCTCCAGGCGTTCCCTTCCCGCCAGGCCCTCGGCGATCTCCTTCGGGCTGCCCCGTCCCGCGAGAATCCCCCGGAAGAGCACCAGGATCTCCGAGCAGAGGACCTCCGCCTCCCCCAGGATATGGGTGGACAGCAGGACGGTCCTGTCCCTGCCGAGGTCCCGGATGAGCCCGCGGGTCTGGCGGATCTGGTTCGGGTCGAGTCCCGCGGTCGGTTCGTCCAGGATCAGCACCGGCGGATCCCCCAGGAGGGCCATGGCGAGCCCCACGCGCTGTCTCCAGCCCTTGGACAGCCGCTCCGCCGGGA
>JBGSPT010000037.1:0-3007 GCA_041738475.1 Treponematales bacterium | reverse complement strand
GTCTTCGGGTGCCGTAGGCCTGCTCGAAGAGGTCCACCCCAGTGAAGAAAAGCATCAGCATCATGGGCCCCAGGATCAGACCGTTCAAGCCGAAGAGCTGGAGGCCCCCCATGATGGAGAAGAAGACCAGGAGGGGATGGATCTTGATCCGCTCCGTGAGCAGGAGGGGCCGCAGGAGGTTGTCCACCCCGGACACCAGGATGAACGACAGGACCAGGATGGCGATCCCCGCGGTCGGATCCCCCGAGACGATGCGCGCCACACCGACGGGCCCCCAGACCAGGGTGGTGCCCACCATGGGCACGAAGGAGGCGATGGCCGTCAGGAGTCCCAGGGGGAGGGGTCCCTTGACCCCGAAGAGCAGGAAGATCAGGAAGGCCGCCGCGCCCTGGTACAACGCCACTAGCAGATATCCCCGGAAGAGGTGCTTCCCCACCTCCCCGAATCTCCGGAGGAAGGCGGCGGTGTAGGCGTTCTCGATGGGAACGGCGTTCACGAAGGTGCGGATCAAATCCTTGCCGTCCACGTAAAAGAAGTAGAGGGTGAAGGTCAGGAAGGCCAGGGAAACCATGAACCCCGCGGTGTCCCGGAGCAGGGTCGCCGACACCGAAAGAAAGGTGTCCGCCCCTCGGGTGACCGCGGCGGAGAGCTCCGCCATCAGGTCGACCCTGGTCAGGTCGATGAGGCCTCCGGATGTATCCCGTAGGCGGACCGCCAGGCCGCCGGTGTCCAGGGTCCGGAAGAAGTCCGGATTCCGCTCCAGGAACTCGTTCATCGAGTGGATGAGCTCCCGGGCCTGGCCCAGGAGCGTCGAGCCCAGGAATACCAGGGGGATGACCACGATCAGGACGGATCCCAGGGCGAAGGCTCCGGCCAGGAGTTTCCGGGCGAATCGGCCCAGGGGCTTGTCGGGAATCGAACGGGTCGTCCGGTCGTAGAAGGGATAGGTGATCACATAGAGCAGGCCCGCCCAGAGCAGGATGCTGAAGAAGGGGGAAAAGAGCCGGGCAACGAAGAGGAACAGGAAGAGGAATACCGCCAGGAAGAGAAGCCTCTGGACCTGCCTGCCCTGCATGCCGCCGCCTTCGCCTTCCATCGGGATATCACGCGTTCCGGCAGCCCGAGCAGCCCAGGACGTGGACGTGTTTGCGTCCGGGATGCTCGAAAAGCCGGGCGATCACGTATCCCTGCCGGGGCACTTCCTTTTCGCAGACCGGGCAGATCCGCTTGCATTCGATGTTCGGGGGATAGCAGTGGGGGCACCCGAAGATCTGCATGAGCTTGTCCCCCTGGCCCGGATTCACCCGGGTCTTGACCTTCTGGCCCGGCGACAGGATCTCGCCGCAGAGCGGGCAGGCGCGGGGCTTGTCCTCACCGGCGGCAGCATCCCCCGCCTTGAGGAGGGTCCTGCGCCTCCGGTACGGGCCGAAAAGGCCCAGGAACATCCACAGCAGGATGACGGTTATGGAAATGTAGATAGTCGCGCGGAGGAGGAGGTCCATCGGGGGTAGTATACAGTGGACTGTGGACAGTGGACAGTGGACAGTGGGCTGGGGGGGCGCCCTATTCACCTATTCACCCATTCACTATTCACCCGTCCGCCCGCTATACTCCCTCCATGGCGACGCTGTACATGGTAGCCACCCCCATCGGAAATCTCCAGGACATCACCCTCCGGGCCCTGGAGGTCCTCAAGTCCGTGGATTCCGTGGCCTGCGAGGATACCCGCCACACCCTGAAGCTCCTGACCCATTTCGGGATACGCAAGCCCCTGGTCGCTTGCTACGCCTACGAGGAGGAGAAGGGGGCACGGCGCATCCTGGGGCTACTGGACTCGGGCAAGGATGTGGCCTACTGTTCCGACGCGGGCACCCCGGCCCTGAGCGACCCCGGCGCCCGGGCCGCCGCCCTGGCCCGGGAATCGGGGTACGGGGTGATTCCAATCCCGGGGCCCTCGGCCTTCGCCGGCCTGTTGTCCGTCTCGGGGCTTTCCGTCCGGTCCGTGCTCTTCGAGGGCTTCCTCTCCCCCAAGCCCGGGCGCCGGAGGTCCCGTCTCTCGGAGCTCCTGGCCCGGAAGGAGGCCTTCGTGGTCTACGAGTCGCCCCATCGGATCCTGAAACTCCTTTCGGACCTGGCGGATCTGGATCCGGAATGCGGGGTGTTCGCGGGCCGGGAGATGACGAAAGCCTTCGAGGAGTACCTGTCCGGGACGCCCGGACAGGTGCGGGCGGAGCTGGAAGCGCGGGAAAAGGTGCAGGGAGAGTTTTCGGTACTTGTATACGCGGGTAAAAACGCATAAACTATTCATGGATCGATGCCGATACTCATGGTGAGAAAGGCAGGGGTTTCGCGATGACGATCGACCGACTCAATCCTATCGACCCGATACAAAACCCCCGGAAGTCCGACGGCCCCCACCGGGTCGACAAGGGTTCCAAGGGTGATTCCATCGCCGTATCCTCCGAGGCGATGGAAAAGGCGGAACTTTTCCGCGTCATCGAGATGGTCAAGGCGGCCCCGGACGTCCGGGCGGACCGGATTGCGGAGCTCAAGGCGAAGATCGACGATCCCGCCTACCTGGACGAGACCCTCCTGGCCGCGACGGCGGACCGGATACTCGACCAGCTCTTGTAAGGTCCGGTCCCCAGCAGGAAACACAGGCGGAAGCGAGTCTTCCGCCTTTTTTACGTACAAGCCCCGCCGGAGGCGAGCGAAATGGCAGACTTCCGATTCCGGGTCCCCGCGGAAACCTTCATGGGGCCGGATTCCCTTCTCAAGCTTCCCAGCCTCCTTACATCCTACGGCGCGGACCGGGTCCTGGTGGCGGCGGATCCCATGCTCCACGAGGCCCGGGCCGTGGATCGGGTGCTGGCCCTCCTGGAGGATCGGGGCGCCAAGGCCATCCTGTTCGACGAGATACCCGACGGGGCGACCACCTCCACCGCGGAGGACATCCTCCGCCTGGCCCGGGGATCCCGGGCCAACGGGGTCGTGGGCCTGGGCGGGG
>JBGSPT010000447.1:0-3745 GCA_041738475.1 Treponematales bacterium | reverse complement strand
CCGTCCGGGAAGCCAGGGCCTCCAGGCAGCCCCGGCGTCCGCAGCCGCAAAGGGCTCCCCCGTCCTGGAGGATCATGTGCCCGAGCTCCCCGGCGGAACCCGTGGAACCCCGGTAGAGTTTCCCGTCCAGGACGATGCCGCCTCCTATGCCGGTTCCCACGAAGAAGGCCGCCGCGAACCGTTTTCCCCGTAGGGCGCCTCCCCGGAGCTCCCCCAGGGTGCCGGCCTGGACGTCGTTCTCCAGAGCCACCGGGAGGCCCGAGAGCTCGACCAGGCGGTCCCGCAGGGGGAAGTCCTTCATTCCCATGTTCGGGGTGGACAGGACGATGCCCTTCTTCCTGTTCACCGGGGAGGGAACCGCGACTCCGATTCCCTCGAGGTCGGTCCGCCTCATCCCGAGCTCCCCCAGGGCCGAGTCCAGGGCCGAGAGGATGGCCGCCTGGACCTGTTCCGCGGAGCCGCTGCCCGGCGTCTTGACCTTGGCCTGGGAACGGGCCTTCATCCCCCGGTCGAAGATCACCGCCAGGATCTTGGTGGCCCCCAGATCGATGCCCGCGACAAAACCCGTTTCGGCTGCCATTGCGTCCTCCCTACCTATGGAGTATGTCCGTGCGGGCGAGATCCGCGCAAGCCTTCCCGTGTTTTGTATTGATGAATTCCCCGGGGACATTGTAGACTGGCCCCCATGAACCCCGTCCGGCACCGCGTCGTACTCCTCGCAGCAGCCCTCGGCCTGGTCCTTTCCCTGAACTCCTGCTCCCGGAGGCTGGGCTGGGGGGTCGTGCTCTGGTACTTCGAGGGTACAGAGGACCGTACCGAGGCATCCGCGATCCCGGAAGGCGGGGCGATCCCCGCGGAGCAGGGGACGGAGGCGGGGATCGAAGCCCCCTCCCCCGATCGGGTGCCCGCGGGCGCGGTGGTGCCGGTGTTCATCAAGTCGAACATCAACCAGACCTACGTGGTGGAAAACCCCGCCGCCCGGGAAAAGGCCGAGGTTCCCGTCTGGAAGCTCGAGCTCTTCCGGAGGAAAAAGGACGCCCAAGCCCGCGCCAAGGATTTCGAACCCTACGCACCCTTGTACGCCGTGGCCCTCCGGGACGGCCTGGTCCTCCGGGACGAGCCCAGGAACACGGCCGACCAGGTCTACCGCATGCGGCGGGACCAGTCGATCAAGCTCCTGGAACGGACCGAGGGAGAGGAAGTCACGACGGGCGGCAAGCCCCTGCCCGGGGACTGGTACCTGGCCATGGGGGAGGACGGCACCCGGGGCTACGTCTTTTCGAACCAGCTTCGGATCTACGACGAGTCCGAAGGCCCCGCCGCGGGAGCCGCGGTGTCCGGGCCGGACCTGGGCGCGGACCTGGACCTGCTGTTTTCCAAGACCTGGCGGCCCGCCTATTTCCGGACCATGATCGAGCAGAACCGGGTGGACCTGGAACGCCTCGGACCGCAGTACGGGATCTTCACGGACGCGGTGCGGCGGCAGATCCGGATCGAATACCCCGGGGCGTCCCGGTTCTTCAACTACTCGAACATCCTTCCCCAGGCGGACGGGTCCTTCCGTTTCGAGAGCCTCCCCTTGACCCTCCGATTCCCGGATCCGGATTCCCTGGAAGTGACGATAGAATCCGAGTACGGAGAGGGCACCCACGCGTTCTCGGTCTTCGACCAGGACGTCCGGGACATCGTGCGCAGGGAGGAGCTCCGCAGGGCCAACGCCCTGGCCCGCATGATCGCCGAGGGGGATCGCTTCATCTCCGACGAATGGGGAGCCCTGACCATCTCCCGATCCGGCCGCTTCACCTGGGCGGCCTACGACAAGCTCATCCCCGAGGCCGTCCCGGAGTATTCCGGCGAGGCGGGGGCCATCGTCCTGGGCCTCTTCCCGGGCCCCCTCCTTGCGGGGGAATGGGAGGGCGGCTTTTCCCTCTTCTTCGACGGAGGCGCCAAGCCCCGGGTGGATTTCGTGTACCGGGCCACCCCCGGCGGCCTGGATCTCCAGCTCGTACGCCCCATCGACAAGGAGTGGGCCGTCGTGAACACCCTGTCCGAGCCGCCCCTGAGCATCCGGTTCCGGAGGTCCGCCAACTAGACATGGCGTTCGTACAATTCACCGACGTCTCCCTGGCCTTCGGGGACCGGGACATCCTGAAAGGCGTCAGCCTCTTCCTCGCGCCGGGCACCAAGGCCGCCCTGGCGGGTCCGAACGGCGCGGGAAAGACCACCCTGCTCAAGATCGCCGCGGGGCTCCTCAGCCCCGACGCCGGGGACAGAGCTATCCAAAAGGGCGCCCGGATCTCCTACCTGCCCCAGACGGGTGTGGTCTACCGGGGCTGTACGGTCTACGAGGAGGCCGAGAGGGCCTACCAGTCCCTGGAATCCCTGGTGCGGGAGCAGGAGGAGATCGGCCGCGCCCTGGAGCTTTCTGTGGCGGACGATCCCAGGACTCTGGCCCTGGTGGAGGAGCACCACCGCCTCCACGAAGCCGTGGAGGGATCCGGATACTGGCGCAGGAAGGACCGGATCCGGGAGGTGCTGCAGGGCCTGGGTTTCCGAACCGGGGACCTGGACCGCCCGGTGGAGGAGTTCTCCGGGGGTTGGCAGATGCGGGTGGCCCTGGCAAAGGTGCTCCTGGAGAACCCCGACATCCTACTTCTGGACGAGCCCACCAACTACCTGGACCTGGAGGCCCGGGACTGGCTGGAGGATTTCCTGAGGGCCTTCCCGGGGGGCTTCGTGGTGGTCTCCCACGACCGGTCCTTCCTGGACTCCGCGGTCACCCAGGTCTACGAACTCTGGAACGGAAAACTCACCCGCTACGAGGGAACCTACTCCGCCTACGAGCGCACCCGGGAAGGGGAACTGGAGACCCTGCTCAAGGAATGGGAAAAACAGCGGGAGGAGATCGCCAAGCTGGAGGACTTCATCCGCCGCTTCCGCTACCAGGCCTCCAAGGCGACCCTGGTGCAGAGCCGGGTCAAACAGCTGGAGCGGATCGTTCCCATCGAGATCCCCGAGGGCATGAAGCGCATCCACTTCCGCTTCCCCCCGGCGCCCAAATGCGGACGCATCGCCCTGACCGTGGAGGGCCTGTCCAAGGCCTACGGAAGCACGACGGTGGTCCGGGACCTGTCCCTCACCCTCGATTCCGGGTGGAAGGTGGCTTTCGTGGGGCGCAACGGCGCGGGCAAGTCCACCCTGATGCGCCTGATAGCCGGGGTGGACCGGGATTTCCAGGGAACCCTGCGCCTGGGCAGCGGGGTGAGCACCGCGTATTTCGCCCAGGACGTGGCGGAGTCCCTGGACGGATCCCGGACGGTGGAGGAGGAAGCCCTATCGGTCTGCCCGACGGACCTGATCCCCTCGATCCGCAGCCTCCTGGGAGCCTTCCTGTTCCGGGGGGACGACATCTACAAGAGCGTCCGGGTCCTGTCCGGAGGCGAGCGGTCCCGGCTAGCCCTGCTCAAGATGCTCCTGCACCCGGCCAACCTCCTGGTTATGGACGAGCCCACGAACCACCTGGACCTGGACTCCAAGGACGTTCTCCTGGCGGCTCTCAAGGCCTTCCAGGGGACCGTTCTCTTCGTGTCCCACGACCGGTTCTTCCTTGAAGAGCTGGCCGACCGGGTTCTGGAGCTCGAGTGCGGCTCCGTCCCCCGCTTCTACCCCGGAGGATACGGCTATTACCGAGAAAAGCGGGCTTCCCTGGACGCGGAGGCCGCGGAAGCCGGCTCGGGCACGTCCG
>JBGSPT010000025.1:0-11272 GCA_041738475.1 Treponematales bacterium | reverse complement strand
CCTTCCGGGCCCGCATGCTCGAGGCCGTCGCCGCCCCGGAGGTCGCCGAAGCCTTCCGGCAAGCCGAGGGGGACTAGCCCCGTGACCCCGCGGACGAAGTGGGACCTGGTGCGGTTCGCCTCCACCTTCTCGGTCCTCCTGGCCGCCTGGCTGCTCTTCGCGGGCCCGCCGGACGCCTACGCCCTGGTCTCCGGGATCCTGGCCTCCGGAGCCCTGTCCCTCGTCACCTTCCGGTTCTTCCTGGACGAACACGAGGCCGGAGCCCGGCACCTTCTCCCGAACCCCCTGCTCCTGGCCTTGTACCTTCCCTATATCCTCTGCCGCATCTACGCCGCCAGCTTCGTCCTGGCCTACGATATGATCTCGGGACGCACGGATCCCCGGGTCGTCCATTTCCGGACCCGGCTGAAGTCGGACCTGGCCCGGGCGGTCCTCTGCTCCTCCATAACTCTGACCCCCGGTACCATCGCCATCCTGATCGACGAGGATCACCTTTTGGTGCACTGGTTCACCGCCCCGTCCACCCATTCCCACCGGGCCCGCCGGGAAATCGCCGAGTCCATGGAAAAGTTCCTGGGGAAGATCTGGTCATGATTCCCTGGGACTTCGTGCTTTGGTTCTTCCTGGGATCCCTGGTCCTGGGCCTGGTGCGCCTGGTGATCGGGCCCTCCACGGCGGACCGCCTGGTGGGCCTGAACCTGGTGGCCGGCCAGGTCCTGACCCTCCTGATCCTGCTGGCGGTCAAGGAGGACGTGGCCCTCTACCTGGACGTGGCCCTGGTTTACGACATCTTCGGGTTCCTGGGCATCCTGGCCATCGTGAAGTATTTCACCAAACGGAGGGCATCATGAGCGCGGCCGCCTGGGCGGAGCTCGTCCTGGTCTTCATGGGGATGGGCTTCGCCCTCCTCGGGAATCTCGGCGTCTTCCTGATGCCCGACCCCTACACCCGGCTCCAGGCCTCCGCCACCTGTTCCACCACCAGCGTGATCTCCGTCATCCTGGCGGCCATGATCGCCTCGGGTTTCTCCCCGACCACGGGCAAGCTGGCCATCATACTCCTGTATTTCCTGGTCTCCAGCCCCGTGGCCACGACCATCATCGCCCGGTACGCCTGGGAGTCGGGGATCCTGCCCTGGAGGAAGCCCAAGCGACGGCCGGGAGGGGGGGGGCGGCCGTGATCGAGGCGGTCCTGGTCCTCATGCTCCTGGTCGCCGTCCTGTCCCTGGCGGCCCGGGACCTCCTGGCGACCGTCGTCCTGTTGGCGGTCTTCAGCCTCCTCTGCGCGGTGGTGTTCTACTACCTTCACGCACCCGACGTGGCCATCACCGAAGCCGCCGTGGGCGCCGGGGTTTCCACCCTGATCCTGGTCTGGGCGGTCAAACGGACCGCCCGGGGAGGGGAGGGATGAGGGTCCTCCGACGCGTCCTTGAAGCCGCGACCCTCCTGGCGATAGCCGCCGCGGTCTTCCTTCCCCTGGCCGCCCCGCCGGACGCCCCGACGGCCCTTCGAGATTACTGCGTGGACCGTGGAATCCCCGAGACCGGGGCACCCAATCTCGTGAGCGCCATCTACCTGGGCTGGCGGGCCTACGATACCCTGGGAGAGACCATCGTGCTTCTTTTGGCGGTGACGGGTGCGATCTACCTCCTGGGAGGCCGGGAATGAGAAAGACCGACGCCCTTTCCGTGATCACCGGCAAGCTGGGCCCCCTGGTCCTGGTCTTCGGGGCCTACCTCATCGCCTTCGGCCACGTTTCCCCCGGGGGCGGGTTCCAGGGCGGGGTCGTACTGGCCAGCGGCGTCCTCCTGCTGGCGATCGGACGGGGCACCGACGAGGTGACAGCCCTCCTGACCCCCCGCCTCCTGTCCCGGATCGAGGCCGTCGCCTTCGCCCTGCTCCTTGTGGTCGGGATTGCGGGGATGCCGGCGGGGAAGGGCTTTTTCGGAAATTTCCTTGCCTCCCGGGAAGGTACCGGCGCCCGGGTCGGGTTCGTCATCGCCCTGAACGTCCTGATCGGGATCAAGGTCGGCGCCGGAGTCGCCTATCTCTGCCTGATCCTCCTCAAGGACGCGGACCGATGATCCCCCGGCTGTTCTGCGGCGCCATCCTCCTGGTCGGCCTGGGGGGCCTGCTCTGGAACCGCAACCTGATCAAGAAGGTGGCTGCCCTTTCGGTCATGAACAGCGCGGTCATCCTGCTCTTCGTCCTGGGCGGATCGGAGACGGGAATCCGGGCGCCCATCCTTACGGGATCGGACCTTCCGGTCGTGGATCCCCTTCCCCAGGCCCTCATGCTGACGGCCATCGTGGTGGGCGTCGCGGTCACGGCTTTGGCCCTGGTCCTGGCGGTCCGCCTGTACGAACGCTTCGGGACCCTGGATTCCCGGGAACTCGAGGAAAGGATACGGGATGAGCCCTGAGCGGCTGGCCCTGTGGGTCCCCCTTCTTCCCCTCCTGGCCTCCGCGCTTCCCCTGCTGGAAAAGGCCTTCGGTCCCTCCCGGCGGGAGGGCGGCCCCGTCTCCTACCTGGCCGCCCTAGTCGGATCAGCGGGTCCCCTGGCCGTCCTTGCCCTGCTCTACCCCGAGGTCGCGGGGGGCGGGATCCTCCGGTTCACCCTGGGAGACTGGAACCCCGGGGTCGGCATCCTTTACCGCATGGACGGACCGGCATGGTTCGCCTCCGCCCTCACGGCCGTCGTGTCCCTTTGTTCCGGACTCTATGCCCGGGGTCGGGGAGGGTATTCCTCCATCTTCTGGTTTCTCTTCCTCCTCTGCCACTGGTCCCTGCAGTCCGCCCTCCTGGCCGCGGATTTTTTTCACCTCTTCGTCTGCCTGGAACTCATGGCCCTCGCTTCCTACATCCTCATCGCGTACAAGAAGGAAAGCGCAGCCCTCTTCGCGAGCTTCAACTACCTGACGGTGTCCACCGCCGCGATTCTGTTCTACCTCTTCGGCCTGTACCTGGTATACGGCGCTTCGGGAACCCTGTCCGTAGAGGAGTGCGCCCGGATCCTGGGCTCCGCGGGACCCCGGGAACGGGCCTACGCGGCCCTCGGTACGGCCTTGATGGCCGGGGGACTGGGAGTGCGGACGGCCTTCCTGCCCTTCCACGGATGGCTCCCGGACGCCCACGCCAACGCCCCCCATCCCGTTTCCGCCCTCCTCTCGGGGGCAGTGATCAAGGTGAGCTTTTTCGCCCAGTGGCGAATCCTTTCCCTGGTCGAGGTTCCAGGCCTTCGGGAAGGCTTCCTCTGGCTGGGCGCGGCCGGCGCGGTTTTCGGCGTGTTTTTCGCGCTCTGCCAGTCCGACGCGAAGCGCCTGCTGGCCTGGCACTCGGTGAGTCAGGTGGGCTACGTATTGGCCGCCTTCGGCTCCGGCAGTCCCGCGGGGCTCCTGGCGGCGGGACTGCACGCGGCGTCCCACGGTCTCTTCAAGAGCCTCCTCTTCCTGACGGTTGGCGGAGCGGCGGACGCCCGGGGCACCCGGGAAGTCTACCGGCTCGGCGGGGCGTTTCGGGGCATGCCGGAGGCCTCCCTGGGTTTCCTGATCGGGGCCTTCTCGATCGCCGCCCTGCCTCCCTTCAACGGGGCGGTGAGCAAGGAGCTGGTGGCCTATGCGACCGGGGGAGGCGTACCCGGATTCCTGCTCCTGGCCGCCTCGATTGGCACGGCGGCATCCTTCGCCAAGCTTGGGATCCTCTTCTTTTCCAGGCCCGCCGCGGATTCCCTGGATCACGTCCTTCCCGCCCAGGAATTGCGCGCTCTCCGCTCGGCGCTCCGTCTGGGAGCCCTGCCCCTGGCGGCCCTATGCCTGGGAACCGGCTTGGCCGCCCCGGCGCTCCTTCCGGCGGCGGCCGCCCTCCTGGCGCCGGGATACACGGAAGCCTTCGCCTTCACCCTCCCATCCGCCGCGAAAAGCCTGGGGATCGCGGCGATCGGCCTCGCCCTTGCCCTGGGGGTGCTATCCCCGGGCGGGCGGGCCCTGGCCCACCGGTTTGAACGGTACGGTGGAGGATCCGAAACCGCCCTGACCCTCGCCCTCCTGGGCATCGCCCTTCTGGCGATCCTGGGCGGCTGGGCAGGCCGGGGAGCCCCGGGGTAAGCGAATGTCGGGCACCGGACCGGAGGTCACGGCCGTCCTGGCCCTGTTCCTGTCTCCCCTGGCTGCCGGCCTGGGCCCCCTGGTTTCCAAAGCATTCCTGTCCTCCGGCCCCGCCGGCGGCCGCGCCGCCCGAATCGTGTCCGCTGCCTTTGTGGTGCTGGGACTCCTCACGCCCCCGGCGGCCCTGGCCCGGCTCTATCCCGCGGTCGCGGGAGGCGGCCGGTTGGCCTTCGTCCTGGGGCTTCCCTCGCCCTTGGCCATTCCCTACCTCCTGGACGGCCCCGCCTGGCTCGTCTGTGTCCTGATCGCGGGGACGGCTCTGGGCGCGGGCCTCCACGGCCTGTCCGCGGGCGGCTTTACCCCCGCCTTCTGGTTCTTCTACCTCGTGGCCGTCTCCGCACTCTACTCCTGTGTCCTCACCGCGGACCTCTTCAATCTCTTCGTGAGCCTCGAACTCCTGGCCCTCTGCTCCTACGTCCTCATCGCCTACAAGAGAACTCCCGCCTCCCTGTGGGCCTCCTTTTCCTACCTGGTAACCTCCACCGCGGCGGTGGTCTTCTACCTCCTGGGACTCTACATCGTGTACGGCTACGCCGGAACCCTGTCCCTCCCGGGCGCGGCCGCGGCGATACGAGCCCTGGGCCCCGTGCCTCCCCGGGACCTCCGGACGGCCCTGGGATTCCTCATCGTAGCCCTGGGAGTACGGAGCGCCTTCGCGCCCTTCCACGCCTGGCTTCCCGAAGCCCACGCCGCGGCGCCCCATCCGGTGTCGGCCCTCCTGTCCGGGGCCACCCTGGCCGCGGGGTACTTCGCCCTGGGGCGGATCGTATCCCTCGCCGACGTACCCGCCCTCCGGGAGGGTCTCCGGTTCGCGGGAGCCCTCACGGCCCTGACCGGAGGCGTCTTCGCGATCGCCCAGGGGGACGCGAAACGGCTCCTGGCCTGGTCGAGCGTGGGACATGCGGGGCTCTGCCTGGCGGCCTTCGGGTCGGGGTCCTTCGCGGCGGGGGCTTTACACGCCCTGGCCCACGGCGCTGCCAAGGCCCTCCTGTTCCTTTCCGTCGGCTCGGCGGCGGACGCGGCGGGAAGCCGGGTCCTTTCCCTCCTGCGGGGGCGCGCCGGGCTCGGGCCGTCCCTGGGCATCCTGGTGGGGGCCTCCTCCTTGGCGGGGATTCCGCCCCTCGTGGGCTGGAGCACAAAGTCCCTGGCAGGCGACGCCGTGGGGGGCGGCGCGGTCGGGATAGGTATCGCGGTTGCCTCAGCTCTCTCCGCGGCCGCCGTCTTCCGGCTCCTGCCGATCCTGGGTTTGTTCCGATCCCGGACCGCGCCGGGTATCGACAATCCCGGTGATCCGGTTCCGCCGCCAAGCCCATCGGTTCGGTCCGTCCCCGGAAGACTCGGGGACGGCTCCGCCTTCCTCCTCGGCCTCCTTCCCCTGATCGCCGGGTGCGTCGCCGGAAGCCTGCCCCGAATTCTCGCGGCCGCCGCCGCCCTGGCCGCCCCGGGCGAAAATCCCCTTAGCATTCCGGTGTTCGGAAATTCCGACCTGTCCAAGGCCCTGTGGAGCACGGCAGCGGGAGCGGTCCTGGCGGTCCTTGCCGGAAGCCGGGGCGGGAGAAGGGTCCTTGGAGTTTTAGAACGAAGGGGAACGGGCGCGGACGCCGCCCTGCGCCTGGTGCTGGCGGGGGCGGCCGTGTCCGCGCTCCTGGGTTTGCTCTAGCTCTTGGCCTTGCGGGTCTGGACGTCGAAGATGACCGCGGCGACCAGCACGGCGCCTCGGATGATGTACTGCAGGGAGATGTCCGTACCCATCAAGTTCATGCCGCTGGTCAGGGACATGTAGACGATGGCGCCCACGAGGGATCCGGTCACCTTGCCCACGCCGCCCGCGGCGGAAACGCCGCCGATGTAGGCCGCCGCGATGGCGTCCAGTTCGAACAAGGTTCCCGCCTGGGTCGTCGCGGACTGCAGGCGGGAAGCGAAGAGCACGCCCGAAAGCCCGCAGAGGAATCCCATCGAACCGAAGACCCAGAGGGTGATCTTCTTGACGCTGACGCCGGACAGTTCCGCGGCCTCGGGATTGCCTCCCACGGCATAGATGTGGCGTCCCAGGACCGTCTGGGTGGTGATGAAATGGTAGACCGCCACGACCACGATGACGATGGCCAGGGTCCAGGACATCCCGTTGTATCCGGCCAGGACCCAGGTGATCAGGGCCAGAACCACGGAAAGGAAGACCAGCTTCAGGGCGAACATGTCCGCCGGCAGGACCTCGAACCCGTAGCGCCTGCGGTTGTTCCGATCCCGCACGGACCGGAGATTGAACCATATGATGGCGGCCAGTCCCAGAAGGAGGGTCAATTTGTGGAGCTCGGGAAGGAAGGCCGTGTCTTCCGGCACGATATCCGGGATGTAGGAATTGCCGATGGCGTTAAAGAAGGCGTCCGGGATGATGATGGTCCCCGTCTTCAGAGTCACCAGGAGCAGAGCCCCCCGGTAGATGAGCCATCCCGCCAGGGAGGCCACGAAAGCGGGTATGCCCACCCGGGCCACCAGGGTGCCCGTCACAAGTCCCGCCAGGGTCCCCAAGGCCAGGGCGATCAGGACGGCCATCCAGCCGGGCATTCCCCAGGCGGTCATGGCGATGGCCGCGACGGCCCCCAGGAAGCCCGACAGGAAGCCCACGGAGAGGTCGATATGCCGGATGACGATAACCAGGGTCATCCCGATGGCGAGGACCGCGATGTACCCGGTCTGGTTCAGCAGGTTGGCGATGTTCCGGGACGAGATGAACACCCCGCCCGTCGTGATCGTGAAGATCCCCATGATCACCAGAAGCGCGATGTACATGCCGTATTCGCGGATGTTGCTCCGAAGGGCGGAGCGCAGGTCTTTCAGTATCACGTCCTTCCTCCTCAGCTCGTCGCCAGCCGCATGATCTTCTCCTGGTCCGCTTCCTCCACCGGGAGTTCCCCGGTGATGCGGCCCGTGGAGACGATGTAGACACGGTCGCTCATGCCCAGCACCTCGGGGAGTTCCGAAGAGATCATGATGATGCTCATCCCTTCGGCCACAAGCTGGTTCATCAGTGTATAGATCTCGTATTTAGCGCCCACGTCGATGCCTCGGGTGGGCTCGTCCAGGATCAGGACCTTGGGCTTCACGAACAGCCATTTGGCCACCGACACCTTCTGCTGGTTCCCCCCGGACAGGTTCAGGACCATCTGGTCGATACTCGGGGTCTTGATGGACAGGGCGGAGCGGTAGTCCTCGGCCACCTTGGTTTCCGAGTTCCCGTCCACGACCCCCCGGGATGCCAGAGCCCGAAGATTGGCCAGGGTGATGTTCTGTTTGACGTCCTGGATCAGGATCAGACCGTTTTTCTTTCGGTCCTCGCTGGCGTAGGCGACCCCTGTGTCGATGGCCGCCCGGGGATCCCCGAAGCGGACGGGACGCCCCTCGACCAGGAGCTCGCCCTCCACCCGGTATCCGTCGGGGTTGCCGAAGACGCTCCGTGCCAGCTCGGTCCGGCCGGATCCCATGAGCCCCGCGAATCCTACGATCTCTCCGCGTCGGATGTTGAAATTGACGTCCTTGAGTATCGTACGCCCCAGGCCGTGGGAATAGACCGTCCAGTTGCGGGCCTCCAGGACAAACTCCCCGATTTTTTTCGAGGGCCTCTTGGGGTAGACGTCGTCGATCTCCCGGCCGACCATGTGCTTGATGAGGACCCCTTCGGAGACTTCCCCCTTGGCGGCGTCCAGGGTGCAGACCGTGCGGCCGTCCCGAAGGACCGTGACCGAGTCCGCGATCCGGATCACTTCCTTGAGCTTGTGGGAAATCATGATGCAGGTCACCCCGTCCCGCTTGAGCCCCCGGAGGATGTCCAGGAGGTTGTCGCAGTCGTCCTCGTTCAGGGCCGCCGTGGGCTCGTCCAGGATCAGGATCCGTACATCCCGGCTCAGGGCCTTGGCTATCTCCACGAGTTGCTGCTTCCCTACCCCCAAATCCCGCACCTTCGTGGAAGGCTCCAGCTGGAGCCGGACACGGGCAAGCATCTCGGACGCCTTCTTGATGGTTTCGTTCAGGTCCACGGTCATCCCGGACCGAATTTCATGGCCTAGGCAGATGTTGTCGAATACGGTCATGTCCGGGACCAGGGCCAGCTCCTGGTAAATGATACCGATTCCGGCCTGCTCGCTGTCCGCGATTCCCCGGAACCGCTGGGGTTTTCCCTTGAGGAGAATCTCCCCCTCGTAGGTACCGTGGGGGTAGACCCCCGAGAGGACCTTCATCAGGGTGGATTTGCCCGCCCCGTTCTCCCCTACCAGGCAGTGGATTTCCCCCTCGGCCACCCGAAAACTGACCTCGCTCAGGGCGCGGACGCCGGGGAAAGTCTTTGTGATATTCCTCATCTCGAGGATGGGCTCGCTCATCCTGCGGCCTCCGTCGTAATACTTGGATACTTTCCGTGAAAGAAGGCGCAGGGGGGCCCTTCGGCCCCCTGCGCCCGCAGTTTTTTACATGCGGATTATCACTGGAGGCCGGAGAAATAGCTGGAAGGATAGTAGCCGGAATCCACGATCGCCGACTTCACGTTTTCGCGCGTGACCGTGAGAATGGCGGAAGGCTTGGCGGGGATGTCCGCCTTGCCGTTGTTGTAGGTCGTGGTCTTCGCGGGCGTCCCGCCCTTCAGGTAGGCGACGGCGGCGGCGATGGCGTCATTGACCAGGACCCGGACGTCCTTGAGGACCGTCATGGACTGCTTGCCGTTGATGATGTACTGGATCGAGGCGACTTCTGCATCCTGGCCGGTGATGAAGAACTTCTTCACATCCCGGTCCGCGGCGAAGGCGTCGGCGATGGCTCGGGCGGTTCCGTCGTTCGGGGCGGCGATGTACACGGTGCCCTTGTTCGCCCTCTTGTTCTTGGTCAGGTCCGCCTCGGCCTTGTTCTTGGCGACCGAGAAGTTCCAGTCCGTGGTGACCTGGCCGATGATCCTGCCCATCTCCTCCCGGGAGAGCTTGGCCTTGCCCATGAGGCGCTCGGCTTCTGCGGAGTTCCGGACGATAAAGGTGCCGTCCGCGATCTTGGGCTGCAGCATGCTCCAGGCGCCCTCGAAGAAGAGGAAGGCGTTGTTGTCCGAGGAGGCTCCGGCATACAGATAGAGATTGTTGCCCTTGCCGGACGCGTTCTTCACCAGGTACTCGCCCCAGGCGGCGCCTACGGCCACGGAGTCGAAGGTGACGTAGTAATCCACCGAGGCGGTTTCCCGGATGAGCCGGTCGTAGGAGATGACCTTGACCCCCGCGCGGCGGGCGGCATCCGCGGCGGCGGCTGCTGCGGTGCCGTCGTGCGGGCAAATGATGAGAACCTTGATCCCCTTTGTGATCAGGGACTCGACGTTGGCCTTCTCCTTCGCGGAATCCCCTTGGCTGAACAGGATCTCCACGTCATAACCGGCGGCGGTCAGGGCGGCCTTGAACCGGGCCTCGTCCTGAAGCCAGCGCGGCTCGTCCTTGGTCGGAAGCACGATGCCCACGGGCAGACTCCCGGCCTGGGCGACCGCGGAGACGACGATGCCCGCCAGGAACAGGACGGCGGACAGGATTGCGACGATACGTTTCATAGATACCCCCTTACTGCGACTCGCGGCCGACGGGCCGCTGGCTTACAGTATCCGGGGCTTTTTTCGATCGGTCTTCAGGAATCTTCCCGCGAAATTCAGCCCTTCCGGGAAATTCCCGTCCCCCGGAACCGGAATAGCACACATCCGCGGGCCGCGGCGGAAAAATCCAGATCGCCGGGAAGCCGGAACGGGTACCCGATAATCCTCATCTGCGGACGTTCCGATATACGTCCCCCTCCGCGTGGAACCCGTCCTTGATCACCGTGGCGTCCAGGAGATCCCGGGTGACCAGGATGGGCTCCAGCCGTACGTAGGGCACCTCGTACTTGCCGTCATGGATGACGGCGTCCGTCCTGATCTCCTCCCCCCGGGCCAGCATGACCGCATAGCCCGCGGCCTTCAGGGCCAGGCGGTCGATGGGCTTGTAGACCGTGGCGTACTGGACACCCTCGGCGATGCGCTGGCAGGCCGCCAGCTCCGCGTCCTGGCCGGCGATCTTCACGTCCCCCATGAGGCGGTTCTCCGAGAGGACCGAGATAGCCGCCTCCGCCAGCATATCGTTTCCCGCCACGACGGCGTCGATGCCCCGGTCGTGCTGGACGATCTTCTCCAGGGCCGACTTCACCTCGTCGCTGTCCCAGGTTTCGGGCCAGATCTCTCCCACGATGCGCACCGCCCCGGAGGCTTCCAGCGGATCCAGAACCCCCCGAATCCCGGCGTTCAGCATCAGGGCGTTGTTGTCGGACCGCGCCCCGTTGATGATCACGAAACCTCCCCGGGGCACGGCTCGGGACACGGACTCGGCCATGAGGCAGCCCACCTTCTCATTGTCGAAGGAGATGTACAGGTCCACGTCCGCGTTCCGCACCAGCCGGTCGTAGCTCAGGACACGGATCCCCCGGGCACGGATCTCGGCGATCACCGAGGAAAGACGGTCCGCGTCGTTGGGAACCACCACAAGGACGTGGATACCCGCGTCCGCCAGTTCCCGGATCTGGCGCTCCTGCACGGAGTGGTCCTGGTCCGCCACGCGAAGAAGGACGTCCGCGCCGAGTTCCCGGGCGGAACGGGTAAAAATCTCCGCGTCCCGGGTCCACCGCTCCACGACCAGGGAATCCAATGAAAACCCTATCAGGGGCGGCTGTCCCGGATCCACCCGCCTCCGGGCGGGCCTGCAGGACACGGCGGGGAGCGCGGCGGCCAGTACGGCGGCCGCGAAGACCAGGGCTCGCCGGGATCGGTCAAGCTTCCACATCGGGTTCCTCCCTGAGATCGGACGCGAAGGCCGAGGGCGTACATCCCGTGACCTTCTTGAAAAGCCGGGCGAAGTAATTCGGATCCGGATACCCGCAGGCCGCGCTCACCAGCTTCACGGAGGCTCCGGGCTCGGCCAGAAGCTCCTTGGCCCGCTCGATCCGGACCTCGGTCAGGAAATCCGAGAAGCCTCGGCCCGTCTCCTCCACGAACAGCCGGGACAGACGGCCGGGCGAAAGGGGAACCTCCGCCGCCGCGGACTCGAGGGATATCTGCCGGGCATAGTT
>JBGSPT010000425.1:0-4493 GCA_041738475.1 Treponematales bacterium | reverse complement strand
GAGGCGATCCTCGGCGCCGTTGCGGAGGGCCGCCGGCCCCCGACCCTGCGCCTGTACGGCTGGAATCCCCCGACCGTGACCCTGGGATACTTCCAGGGCCTGGACGAGGAAGTCGACCGGGATGCCTGCGCCCGCATGGGCGTGGACATCGTGCGCCGCGTGACCGGCGGCGGGGCGGTCTTCCACGACGCCGAGCTCACCTACAGCATCGTCCTGCCCGAGAGCCACCCCCTGGCCAGGCCGGGAATCCTGGATTCCTACCGGGTCCTCTGCGCGGGGGTGGTGGAGGGCCTGGCCCGGTTCGGCCTGCAGGCGGAGTTCGCCCCCATCAACGACGTCCTGGTGGACGGGCGGAAGGTTTCCGGAAACGCCCAGACCCGGAAGCGGGGCTGCATCCTCCAGCACGGGACCATCCTTCTGGACGTGGACGTGGACCGGATGTTCGCACTGCTCAAGGTGCCCTCGGAGAAGATGAAAGGTAAGCTGATCGAGGACGTGAAACAGCGGGTCACGAGCCTGCGCCACAAGCTCGGCCGGAGCGTGGATCTTTCCGAGGCGGTCCCGGCCTTCGCCGAGGGCTTCTCGAAGGCCCTGGGCGTCGAGCTCGCGAAGTCCGAACCCTCCCCGGAGGAACTCGAGGAAGCCGGCCGCATAGCCCGGGAAAAGTACGGCACCGAGGCGTGGACGGGGAAAAGGCGGTGAACGGTGGACGGTGGACAGGAATGTCTGCGGCCGCGATAACGAAGCGTTAGCCGATTCTATCCGTCTCTAAGGCTTCATCACTCTCGTCTTACTCACGAAGCACCGATCACGGACCACTGACCACGGACCACTGACCACTTCACTCCACCCTCGTTCCCCGCGTGCCGTCCTTGGCCGTCGCCACCTTCCGGGCGATGACCCGGGCCTCGAACAGGGCTTCCAGGTTCGAGGCGTACTTGGTGATCCGGGAGATGTAGTCCAGGGTCCTCCGGGGCGTGCCGCCCTTGGAGACGCGCCCGTATCCCGCGTTGTAGATCGCAAGGGCGGCCACCTCGTTCCCGCCCTCGTCCAGGCAGTAGGCCAGGTGGGCCACGCCTTTCCGGGCGTTCAGGACCGGGTCGTAGAACTGCTCTATGGTCATGTTCGGGAAGGACTTCGAATTCAGCTGGAATAGTCCCCGATCGACGCTCTCGGCGTTTCGGTTGATCGCCCGGGGGTGGAACTGGCTTTCCTCGTAGGCCAGGGCGAATGCCAGGGAGGCGGGCACCGAGTATTCCGCGGCGTTGTCCAGTATGGCCCCGGCGATTTCCCGGGATTTCGTGATGCTCCCGAAGAACTCCAGGACCGCCTCCCGGTACAGGGGGTTCGCGTAGTACTCGGACACCACGTCCCCGGGGGCGTGGCTTCGGAAGGCGTGCACGTACTGGGTCTCGTCATAGGTGGAGAACTTGCGGAATTGCTCGGGAACGTAGGCTTCGGGCTCCGATGCCGAGGCGGTGGACATGCAGGAAGAGACGACCACCGTCAAGGTTGCGGCGGCGAGGGCCGCGGTCAGGACCGCAAGGACACGGAAAAGAGTTCGAGGCTTCTGGAAGGGCATGCGATCGGCGCTCCTACTTTGATCGAATCGAGCCCGAAGGCTCGCGGCATTTGGAAATCGGGCCGGCCGGCAGGCCGGATGTATCGGGGCCCGGGGACCCTCGCGATGGGTCTATATTTTATGGAGATTCTGGAAATCGTCAAGTCCCGTTGCGGCGGGGGGCCGGGTGTCGTACACTTGCCCCGGAGGAACTATGCTGAACCGCGATGAAGCCGTCCGACTCTGGCGGACCTATAACCAGGATGATTCCCTCTTCCGCCATGCCCTTTCCGTGGAAGCTGCGCTCCGCAGGTTCGCAGTCCGGTACAACCAGGATCCGGAATGGTGGGGCCTCGTGGGGCTCCTGCACGACATCGACTACGAGCGCTGGCCTGCGGAGCACCTGAAACATGCCCGGCCCATCCTCGCCGAGGCGGGCCTCCCGGAGGACTTCATCCGGGCCGTGGAGAGCCACGGCTGGGGCCTGTGTACCGATGTGGAGCCGAAGTCCGACATGGAGAAGGTCCTCTACGCCGTGGACGAGCTTACGGGCTTCATCGCCGCCTGCGCCTTCGTCCGCCCCTCCCGCAGCGTCCTGGACATGGAGGTCAAGAGCGTCCGGAAGAAGTGGGGAGCCGCGGCCTTCGCCGCCAAGGTGGACCGCTCGGTCATCGAGAAGGGCGCGGGGATGCTCGGGCTGTCCCTGGACGAGCTCATCCAGGAGACCATCCTGGCCCTGCGGGATTCCGCGGAGGCTGTGGGCCTAAAAGGGACCCTGTAGCTCCGGGAGCGCCCGGCTCCTGGGCCGGGCGCTAGGAGTTTGCCGGGCTCGTCCACTAAATCAAAGGAAAATCGCATACTTGCGATTTTCCTACCTCGCAAACTCCCAAGGGAGCCCGATAATCGGGCCTTTTTACGCCTATTGGCGTAAAAAGGCCACAAATCCGACAGGCTCCTAGACGCGTCCGCCCGGACCGGGACATACTGCAAGCCGCCGCGGCGGCGTCCGATTCGCCCAGCGGCCCATCCCCGTACCATGAGGCCCCTATGCTCGAACGGCTTACCCAGAAATTCGGCGACGTGGTCCGCGCCATCGGCGGCAAGGCGTCCATCAGCGAAAAGAACATCGACGAGGCGGTGGAGCAGATCAAGCTGGCCCTCCTGGAGGCGGACGTCAACCTCCGGGTGGTCCGCCGCTTCGTCAACTCCACAATTGAGGAAGCCAAGGGCGAGAAGGTCCTGCGCTCCGTTTCCCCGGGCCAGCAGTTCGTCAAGATCGTCCACGACAAGATGGTCGCCCTCCTGGGGGATTCTCGCCAGGATCTCCAGCTCCGGGGGCCCGACGTGGTCTCGGTTATCCTCCTTCTGGGGCTGCAGGGCTCCGGCAAGACCACCACCGCGGCCAAGCTGGCCCACCACCTCAAGGGCAAGGGCCGGAAGGTCCTCCTGGCGGCCTGCGACCTGGTGCGCCCCGCGGCGGTGGAACAGCTTTCGGTCCTGGGTTCCCAGGTCGGTGTCGAGGTCTACAAGGAGGAGGGCGCCAAGGATCCCGTCAAGGTGGCCCGGGCAGCCCTGGACCGCGCCCGGAAGGAGCTTTTCGACACCCTGATCGTGGACACCACGGGCCGCCTTGAGATCGACGAGGCGATGATGGACCAGCTGGTCCGCATCCGGGACGCCGTGAAGCCCGACGAGGCTCTCCTGGTGGCGGACGCCATGACCGGCCAGGCGGCGGTGGACATCGCCAAGGTCTTCGACGAGAAGGTGGGCGTTTCAGGCGTCATACTTTCCAAGTTCGACTCCGACGCCCGGGGCGGCGCGGCCCTGTCCCTGAAGAGCGTGACCGGGAAGGCCGTCAAGTTCATCGGCGTCTCCGAGCGTCCCGACGGCCTGGAGCCCTTCCATCCGGACCGTATCGCGGGACGGATCCTGGGCATGGGCGACATCGTCTCCCTGGTGGAGAAAGCCCAGGAGAACTTCGACGCCCGGGAAGCCGAGGAACTCCAGCGCAAGATGTCCGAGGAGGGGCTGACCCTGGAGGACTACCTGGACCAGCTCCGGCGGATGAAGAAGATGGGCTCCCTCAAGGGCATGCTGGACCTGATCCCCGGAGCGGCGGGGCAGATCTCGGAGGATCAGATCGACGAGGGCGAAATCAGGCGGGAGGAGGCCATCCTGACCTCCATGACCCGGAAGGAGAGGGCCAACTACCTCATCATCGGACCGGGGCGGCGCTCCCGGATAGCCCGCGGCTCGGGCACCTCCGTAGCGGAGGTGGCGCGGCTCCTCAAGAAGTTCGAGAAGACCCGGACCATGATGAAGAAGATGGCCCGGGGCCGGGGCCGGGAGGCCCAGGCATGGGCAAAGATGTCGGGCGGCCGATAGTCAATGCCAGGATGAAACGGCCAGAGGTGATCCGAGAGCGATGCGGGATAATCGACGAGCGCGCAGCGCTCGTTGCCCCGGGCGGGACGCAAGTCCCGCCCGGGCCACTTTACACTCTTCCCCCTCCTCGCTATACTAAGAGAACCTAATCGTACGACCGGAGAAGACCGATATGGCTAGACGCTGCGATATCTGCGGAAAGGGCACCATTTTCGGACACAACGTGTCCCACGCCAAGAACAGGACCAACCGGGTCTGGAAGCCCAACCTCGTCCAGGTGAGGACTCTGATCGAAGGCACCGTCCTCACGGTCAAGGTCTGCACCCGCTGTCTCAAGGCCGGCAAGATCGTCAAGTACGTCTGATCCAGCCCCCTTGCACGGAAAAGCCGCCTTTCGGGCGGCTTTTTCTTTGTCCGTCCTGCCGGCCGCGACCGTCCGGGACGAAAAAACCCCGGCCGGGAAGCCCGGCCGGGGTCGGATACTCTTTCGGCGTCGTCGGGGACGCCGGAACGGCTTACCAGCGGCCGCGCCCGCCGGGCATCATGC
>JBGSPT010000360.1:0-3370 GCA_041738475.1 Treponematales bacterium | reverse complement strand
GATCCTGACGCGCGGCGTCAGGATCGCCACCGTTTACTGTTTCCCGATTCCCCGCTATACTCCGCCCCCATGGAACTGTCGACCCTGCTGACCACGGTATTCCTGTCCTTCCTGCCGATCTCCGAGCTCCGCGGAGCGATTCCTTACGCCGTCGCCCGGGGGGTTCCCCTGCCCGCCGCCTTCCTGCTGGCCGTGGCGTGCAACGTCCTCGTGGCTCCCTTCGCTTTCCTGTTCCTGGGCACCCTGCACGGTTTGCTGTATCGATGGGCCTTCTACGCCCGGCTTTTCGACGGCATCGTGGAGAGGACCCGGGCGAAGGTCGGCGGTACCGTGGAAAAGTACGGGTACTGGGGACTCCTGGTATTCGTAGCCGTGCCCCTTCCCGTGACGGGAGCCTGGACCGGAGCCCTGGGCGCCTGGGTACTGGGCCTCCGGAAGCGGAAAGCCACCCTCTACATCGCCCTGGGCGTGCTGGCCGCGGGCGTCGTGGTATCGGCGGTGGTGGGCCTCGGGGTCGGCGCCCTGTCCTTCCTGATCAAGCGGATATAATCGCGGACCCGACATGAAAATCGACTTCCAGGGCGAACTCGACCCGGAGCAGTACGAGGCCGTCACCTCCGTCGAAGGCCCGGTGCTGATCATAGCCGGAGCCGGGTCCGGGAAGACCCGGGTCATCACCTACCGCATCGCCTACATGCTCGAAAAAGGCATCCCCCAGTCCGCCATCCTGGCCCTCACCTTTACGAACAAGGCCGCCCGGGAGATGGAGGAGCGGGTCAAGTCCCTGACCCGGAGGAAGCTCCAGAGTCTCACGGTCTCGACCTTCCACGCCTTCGGGGTCAGGATCCTCCGGAAGGAGATCCACCGCCTGGGGTGGAAAGAGACCTTCTCGATCTACGACGAGACGGACCGCGCCCAGCTGATCAAGGACTGCGCCCGGGAGACGGGATTCCGGATGGAGGGCTTCGACCCCGCCGCCGCCGGGGCCGCGTTCTCGGAGGTGAAGACCCGCAGGAAGGCCTGGGACGGGACGGACCTGTACGAGAAGGTCTACGAGGAGTATCAGGCCTCCCTCAAGGCCCACAATGCCGTGGACTTCGACGACCTTATCGTCAAGCCCATCGAAATCTTCGAGGCCTTCCCGGACGCCCTGGACCGGTACCGGGAACAGTACCGGTACATCATGATCGACGAGTTCCAGGACACCTCGAAGATCCAGTACCGCCTGATGCGGCTCCTGGCGAACGACAACGTCTGCGCGGTGGGGGACGACGACCAGTCCATCTACTCCTGGCGGGGGGCGAACTACGAGAACCTCGTCCAGTTCGAGCGGGACTGGCCTCGTCGGAAAGAGGTCAAGCTCGAGCGGAACTACCGCTCCACCTCCACCATCCTGGATGCCGCCAACGCGGTCATCGCCAACAACGAGAACCGGAAGGAAAAGGCCCTCTGGTCGCCCTCCAGCACGGGAGGCACGCCCATCGAGGTCTACACGCCCGAGAACGAGATCGAGGAGGCGGAGTTCATCGCCCGGGCGGTCAAGGAAGCCCGCCTCTCCGAGAAAGTCCCTTACAGCGACATCGGCATCCTAATCCGCACGAACGCCCTGACCCGGAACCTGGAAGAGGCCCTCCTGGCGGAGAACGTCCCGTACAAGGTCTCCGGGGGGACTAGCTTCTTCCAGCGCAAGGAGATCAAGGACGTGATCTCCTACCTCCGGGTAATAGCCAATCCCCAGGACGACGTCAACCTGATCCGTATCCTGAACGTGCCCCGCCGGGGTCTGGGCAGGCGGGCCCTGGAGCACCTGCAGGAACGGTCCCGGCGGATGTCGGGCTCCCTGTTCTCGGCCCTGGAATCCCTGGCTCTGGATGGGGAAGCCGAGTTCCCGGAGCGGTCCCGGGCGGACGCCCTGGAGTTCCTCCAGACGATCCGTGGCTTCCGGGAGGAGATGCTGGGCCACCGGAATCTGGCCGCCAAGGTCCGGAAGATGGTAGATCAGATCGACTACTGGGGCTACCTTGTCTCCGAAAACCAGCACAGCGAGAAGGCCGCCCAGTGGAAATTCCTGAACCTGGAGAGCCTGATCCAGTCCATCGAGACCTGGGAAAAGGACCCGGACAACCTGGACCCCTCCCTGTTCAACTGGCTCAACCGCATATCCCTCATCACCCGGGACGACCTGGACGAGGAGGCGGACACCGGAAAGGTGAACCTCATGACCGTCCACGCCTCCAAGGGCCTGGAGTTCGAGGTGGTCTTCATAGCCGGCTGCGAGGACGGGATCATGCCCCACGCCCGGGCCCTGGCGGAGGGGGAGGGGAACCTGGAGGAGGAGCGGAGGCTGTTCTACGTGGCCGTCACCCGGGCACGACGCAAGCTCTACATCTCCGCCTGCCGTCAGCGCCGCCGCCAGGCCCAGGCCGTGGAATGCGCCCCGTCCCCCTTCCTGGCGGAGATACCGCCCCACCTCGTCACCTACTACGAGGAACCCGAGCTCACCGAGGCGGACGCGGACGCCGTGTTCGCGGGGCTCAGGAAGATGTGGGGGGAGGAAGTGGACGGTGGACAGTGAACAGGGGACGGATATGCGGCTATAGCGCTAGGAGCACGACCACGCTTCAGCGGGTGCGTTTGACCGCACGGTGGACTCGTTTTCGTTTACTGTTTACCGTCCACCGTCCACCTTTATCCATGTCAGTTCGTGCTTATTGTGCCACAGATGAACGACCCGGCTTCCGGGGACGGCCGCGAACAGGTCCGTTGTCCGGCGGTCGTACTCCTCGCCCTGCATCTTGATGGTGCAGACGAAGTTCCGGACACTGCCCGCGGCCAGCCATTTCTCCACCCATTCGTACAGGACCGGGGGATAGCAGATGACGTCGGAGAAGACCCAGTCCAGGGGTCCTGAGTCCTCGGGCTTGAGGGAAAAGGCGTTCCCCTTCCGGAACTCGACCCCCGGCAGGGCGGCGATTCGGGGATCCAGGGGAGCTCGATCCACGGCCAGGACCGAGGCTCCCAGGCCGGCCAATGCCCAGGTCCAGCCGCCCGGGGAGGCCCCCGCGTCCAGGCAGCGTTCCCCGGGCCCCGGCCACTTCCCCGCCAGGATCAGGGCCTCCCAGAGTTTGCGGTACGCCCGGCTCGGGGGACCCTCCGTGTCCTCTTGGAACCGGAGCTCCCCGTTGGGGAAGGGGCTGGAGCAGGCGGGGGATCCCAGGAGGAGCCCCTCGTCCAGGAGGGTGAAGGCTCCCATGGGCGCCGCGGGCGGTTCGAAGGGGAAGGCCTTGGGCTTGACCGGAAGGCGGGGGAGCTTTTCCGCCAGCAGGGCCGCGCGCCGGAAGAGCCGGGTGGGGCAGGGCGCCCAGTTCCG
>JBGSPT010000119.1:0-21848 GCA_041738475.1 Treponematales bacterium | reverse complement strand
CCGCGACCGCCGTCACGAACGCGCCCCGCCGCTTGGACAGCTGGACGGCCGCGGATCCGACACCCCCGGACGCGCCGGCCACCAGGACCCGGGTTCCCCGTCCCACGCCTGCCCGGTGGATCATGTTCTCCGCCGTGGCGTAGGCGCAGGGGATGGACCCGAGTTCCGCGTCGGACCATCCGCACTCCACCGGGAAAAACTCCGCAGCCGGGACCTTGACGTACTGCGCGAAGGCTCCGTCGAAGTCCGAGGCCATCCACACGTTCTCCATGGAACCGAAACCCTCCGGGCGCATGCACGCCCGGACAAGACCCCGTTTCCCCACCCGGCTCGCGTCCTCCCCCGGATAGGCTTCCACGAGGATCCCGCAGCAGTCGGTACCCTGGATGAAGGGGAAGGGCGTCGGCTTGTTCCAGCCGCCGTCCGTCTTCTGGACGGCCGCCCGGTCCTCCCGGGCGGCGGCCTCCCCGGTACCGGTGGAGACCCCCGCGGAGTACCAGCCCAGGCGGGTGTTGATCTCCGTGTTGTTCACCCCCGCGGCCAGGACGCGAAGCAATACCTCCCCGGGATGGAGCTCCGGAACGGGAACCTCCCGGTACGCAAGCTTGTCGTAGCTCCCGTTCCCGACGGTCACGACGGCCTTCATCCCGGGCCGGCCGGCTCGTTCGAACCGGCCCGGGTCGGGCCGGAAGAGGCTGTACCCCTCCATCCGTCCTTCCGTCCTAATCCCGCTCAGCCGAAGCCGACTGCACAGCGGCCTGGTCGGCCAGGTTGAGGCGCTTCGAGTTCCCGGCGATCACCAGGACGCTGGCGAAGGCCAGAAGCTCGAACACCGTGGCCGGGGCACCTCCCAGGTTGGAAAGCATCTTGATCCCGTCGATGCCCGCGAGGCCGAGCATCACCAGGGCGATGACTCCGAGCCCGACCCCCCAGAGAACCTTGTTCCACAGGGGAGCTTCCTCCGCGTCCTTCGTGATGCCCGTGGAGGTCAGGGCCGCCATGGCGTTGGTGGTGGAGTCCGCGGCGGTCACGAAACTGATGAAGGTGATGAACAGGAAGAAGGGGATGATGACCTTGGCCAGGGGCAGGGCTTCCAGGACGGCATAGGGAATGGCCGCGGAATTACCCGAATTGAGCAGGGCCACGAGGTCGATCTTCCCGGTGATCTGCAGATGGATGGCGGTGCCGCTGAAGACGGCCATCCAGACCATGCCGAAAAGGGCCGGCCACACCAGGGTATAGAGGATCACGTCCTTCACCTTCTGACCGTAGGCCACCCGACCCAGGAAACAGGCCGCGACGGGAGCCCAGGCCATCCAGTTCGCCCAGTAGAAGGTCGTCCACCACTGGGGCCACTGGTCCTTGGCGGCTTCACCGGTCATGAGGCTCTTCTGGAAGAAGCCCCCGAGGTATCCGCCCAGGGCTTCCGTTCCGAGGTTAAGGTTGAAGGCGGTGGGACCGAAGATGAGCACCACCGCGAGGATCAGCCAGTACACGTTCATGTTGAGATTCGAAAGGACACGGATACCCTTCTTCAGCCCGCTGGCCGAGGAGGCCACGAAGGTGGCGATCGTCAGGCCCAGGATGACCGCCCAGGAGGCGAAGCCCGTGGGTATCCCGAAGATGCTCTCAACCGCGCCGCCCATGTTCAGGGCTCCCGTGGCCATGGAAGCAGCCATGCCTCCCGCGATGCACAGCAGGACCACGGCGTCCGCGGTCTGGGTCAGCATCCGGTTTTCCGTATGCCGTCCCAGGATAGGGGCGAACTGGCTGGCCACCGAGAAGGGCTTGCGCATGTTGTAGTACGCGAAGGCGAACACGATGGTGGGCAGGGTATAGATCGCGTATGGGGTGATCGTCCAGTGCAGGAACATGGTCTCCATGGCGAACCGGATCGCCTCGGGGGAGAAGGCCGCGAACCCCAGGGACTCCGGTGGCGCGGAGATGTGGTACATGGGCTCGACGGTTCCCCAGAACACGACCCCCGCCGCGATGGTCGTACACAAGGTCACGTAGAAGGCTCTCAGGCGGGTGAAGGAGGGCTTAGCGTCCTCCCCGCCGATCCGGACGTTCCCCAGGGGCGAGAAATAGGCTATCACGCAGCCTATCACCGTCAGGAGCCCGACGATGCTGAACACGCCGCCGAAGTTGGCGATGAGCCATCCGTTGGCGGCGGTCGTCACGGCCAGGAAGGTATCCTTGTCGAGGATACTGTAGGCCACCGCCACCAGGAGCAATCCGGTGGACGCGAAAAACGCCACCGGCCGAACGTTCCCACCCAACTTCTTCATCCCGCTCCTCCAATCGATAAAATGTGTATCCCGTATCCGCTAACGACTCCGTTCGCAGGCCTCGTGGATCGTCTTCAAGGTTCCCTCCAACAGGGCCGCCAGATCCCGGTACGCGCCTCCGTTGATACCCGTGTAGACCCGGTGAGCGTCCTCGTCGGGGTGGTACTCCCTCTCGGGCTTTACCATGTTCCGTACGGCTTCCTCGAAATCCCGGTACAGACCCGTCGCGACGGCCACGCAGATAGCCGATCCGAGCCCCGCCGCGCCGTTCACGACGTTGCGGACCGCCGTGACTCCGAACACGTCCGCGACGATCTGCATGAATAGGCCGCTGTTCGACCCGCCGCCGCAGACGATGAGTTTTCCGGGCACCATGCCGGTCTCCCGGTTCATGGCGTCAAGGTTGTTCTTCATCCTCATGGAAATGGCTTCCAGGAAGGACCGGTAGATATGTCCCCGGGTATGGCGCTGGTCGAAGCCGATCATCACCCCCTTCTTGTGGAGCTGAGTCGCCGGAGCGAGCCAGTCGGGCACCGTCAGCAGGCCGTGGGATCCGGGAGGAACGGCCGCCGCCTCCTTCTCCAGGATCTCCTCGACGCTCATGCCGTCGAGTTTCGCCTTCCGGGCCAGTTCGTCCCCGAGAATCCCCTTAAACCACGAGATATGCCACATGCCCCCCCGGATGCCCGTGCTCTCGTACAGATACCTGTGGGGGACGCAGGACAGGTTCGTGAACAGGGAATCCGAGGCCGGAAGGACCTCGGATCCGGCGACCATGGAGGTGATGTAGGTGCCCAGGGACAGCAGGGCGATGTTCGGTTCGATGAGCCCGGACCCCAGTGCCTCGACAGCCTTGTCGTTCGCGGTAGCCACGACCGGGAGCCCCTCCGGAAGACCGGTCTCCTCCGCCGCCGCCCGGGTCACTCGACCCAGGATATCCCCGGGCAGGTACATGTCCAGGAGCTTGTCCCTGGGGATCCGGAACGAACCGAAGTGCTCCGGATCCTCGGACCACTTCCAGGTCTCCATATCCGTCGGGAACTGGTATTGGTACGCGTTCGCGATGGTATCCTTCAGCTCCCCGGTCAGCCGGAAGGTCAGGTAGCCCGAGGTGGACCCCGTATATCCGATGCCCGGCTCGTCCTCGAAGGTCCGGTAGGCGCGGACGTCCATCCAGCTCATCACCGGCGCGGCCAGGGATCCGTCCTTCTTGAGGAATACCCGGCAGCAGCGGATCGAGCAGAGGCCGATCCCGACGATGTCCTCCCGGGATCCCTGGAACGCTTCCATCAGGCTGCGGGACGCGTGCTTCAGGCTGTCCCAGAGGTCGTCGTCGGGATGTTCCACCCACCCCGCCTGCCTCGTGATCATGGGCCGCAGGGGATGGCTCGCGCTGCACACGATCTCGCCTCGCTGGTTGATCACCGAGACCTTCGTGCTTTGCGATCCGCTGTCGATCCCGATACAGTACTTGTCGTTCATCTCATCCTTCCTTCTCGGTTCTCTGCGCAAGTTGGACGGTGCGGCGGCGTCGAAACCGGCTCCGCCGCCGATTTCGACGCCCGGATACAAGTCCGGCGCGCCGAAGCGCATCTACCGCATCAGGTACCCGCCGTCGACGGTCAGCACGGTGCCGTTCACGTAATTCGAGGCGTCGCTGGCCAGGAAGACGCAGGCGCCCATCAGGTCCGCGGTCCATCCCCAGCGATTGGCGGGGATGTGGGACAGGATGACGGAATTCCGGGCCGGGTCGCTGCGGGTCTTCTCCGTGAGCTTGGTCGCGAAATACCCCGGGGCGATGGCGTTGACCTGGATGTCGAACTGGGCCAGCTCGTCGCACATCGCCTTGGTAAGCCCGACGATGCCGTGCTTGGTGGACGCGTAGGCCGGGGACCACTGGCCGCCGAGGAACGCGAACAGGGAGGCGATGTTGATGATCTTTCCCCGGTTCTGCGGGATCATGCGCTTGCAGGCTTCGTGGGTCATTTCGAAAGCGGCGGTCAGGTTGACGGCGACCATCTTGTCCCATTCCTTGCGGGTGAACTTGGTCACATCCTCGATGTTGATGCAGATTCCCGCGCAGTTCACCAGGATGTCGATCCGTCCCCATGCCTCCACGCAGGCGTCGACCACCCGCTTGCACTCCCCGTCCTCGGTGATGTCGGCCTTGAGGTACTTGTATTCGACTCCGCAGTCCTCGACCCACTGCCGGGTCTCCCCGTCGTCCTCCAGGATGCTGGCCGCGAGCACGTTGGCCCCGCCCTTGGCCAGGGCGACCGAGAAGGCCTGGCCCAGCCCGCTGTTCCCGCCGGTTACGACGGCGTTCTTGCCCTTCAGGGAGAAAAAATCCATCTGGAAATCCGTTACGTCCATCCCGTTCCTCCTTCAGTTGTAGATCCGGATGCCTCTATTTTTTCCAACAGCGCTTCCAGGAATGCCCGCGCATCCCCTTCCACGACGATGTCCGAAAGACTGCATATCGGAGCGTGGGGATTCGTGTTCACCGAGATGATGTGCTCGGCGTTCTTGATCCCCGCCACGTGCTGGGCGGATCCGGAAATGCCCAGGGCGATGTATAGCCGGGGGCTCACGAACCTTCCGGATTGGCCGACCTGGCGCCCCCGGGGCATGACGCCGCCGTCCACGGCCTTGCGGCTGGCGGAGACCATCCCGTGCAGGACCCCGGCCAGACGTTCCATGAGAGGGAAGTACCGCAGCGCTCCCCCTCCCCCGGAGATCAGTACCTCGCAGTCCCGGATATCCCGGGCTTCGGTCTTCTCGTTCGTTTCCAGAAGGCGGATCCCCGAATCCTCCGGCGGGGGAGGATCGAAGAGGATCACCCGGGAGGCCTTCGGCTCCCGGACCGCGTAGGAAAAGGTCCTGGGGCGCACGGTCATCATGACCGGCCCCTGTCCGCGGCATTCTACATGGGCGAGCATCCGGCCGCTGAACGCGGGGCGTACCAGGAACGTCCCCTCCCCGTCGCGGCCGACATCCGTGATATCCGCCACCAAGCCCGCCCGCAGCCGTACCGCCGCCCGGGGCGCGATCATCCTGCCGAACACGGTGGCGGGGAGAAGCACCGCGTCGAACCGGTACCGTGCGTGCAGATCCTCGATGCAGACCGCCATGCGGGCGGCGTCGAATCCGGAGAGGGTTCCCTCCCGGGTCCGGAGGATCGTATCGAAAGCGCCGCGGGCGTCCCCGCACCGGGGACCGGGGGCGAGGGCGAAGGCTTCGAATCCGTCATCCCCGTACATTCTTCGGGCCGCTTCCAGCAGGTCGATCGAGTCGCCGATCGCCTCGTCGTCTATATACACCAGGACGCGCTTCACGGGTGCAGGAACCCCTTGCTTGCGAGGAAATCCAGAACTTCGGAGATCCCCTCGGAATCCGTCCGGACAAACCGGGCGTTCTTTCGACCCGAAATCTCCGCCTCGACACGTCGGACCCGGGTCAGGGATCCCGCAAGACCGATCTCGGAATCCTCCAACCCGAGAGCCCCGTTGTCCAGGAAAACCACCCTATCCCGAACCTCCCGGTTCAGATCCTCGTAGGAAATGTAGGGAAGCTTCCGCTTCGGCGAATACAGGAATCCGAGAACCGCGGGCAGCCGCACGGAAAAGCGGAGGACCGCCTCCTCCCCGTCCACGTCCACGACGGCGTCTCCATCCTTCAGGGATCCTGTGTCCAGTTCAAGGATGTTCCCCATGTGAGGCAAGCCCAGGAACTCGGCGACCTGGGCGGGCACCTGGGCGGTTCCTCCGTCCAGGGTATGGGTTCCGCAGAACACGCAGTCGTAGGACCGGGTGCCCAGGAACCGGGCGAGGATCCGGCTCGTCGCCCAGGTGTCGCTGCCGGCGAAGCGGGGATCCGACAGGATCACGGCTTCGTCGACTCCCCGGCGGACCAGGTCCTCCAGGTGGGGCACGGCCCCCGGAGGGGCCATGCTCACCGTCTCGATGCGGGTATCCGGCAAAGTCCGTTTGACACCCAGGGCTGCGGCCACCGCCGTGGCGTCCTCGGGGTTGATCATCAGGTGGGCGGAATCCCGGACAAGGGTATTGCGCTCCTGGTCATACCGAAGGTCATCCACGTCCGGCACGAGCTTCACCAGGCACAGGATCTTCATCGTCAACCCGCGCTCCGATTCGCCTTACGCCGCGGCTTTACGGCCGGCTTCCTTCTCCTTCTTGTGCATCCTGCCGTACGCGAAGGCCAGTCCGATTCCCACGAGGGCGAACCCGGCGCTGGAAAGGAAGTAGGCGTTGTATCCGCCCTTGTCACCGAAGGTGTTGAACAGGAAGCTGTTGAACTGGGGAAGCACTATGTCCGGCAGGTACCCGATGAAGGATATCACGCCGATGGCGCTGCCGAGCACGGCGTTGTTGAACCCGTCGTCCCCGAGGACGGACCAGTATGTGCCGCGGATCGCGTAGAGGAAGATGCCCAACACGATGACGGCCGCGAAGAACACGGTCGGCGCCAGGGTGGCGGGCATGATCGCGGTCAAGCCGAGGAAAACGGCGGCACCCAGCAACGCGATCATGATGGTATTGGTCTTGCCGATCTTGTCCGCCAAGAATCCGCCCACGAAACCGCCCACCGGCCGCATCCAAAGGACGATGACGGTCACGGTTCCCACGGTCACGGGGTTCACGCCGATATTGGTCTGGAGGAAGCCGCCGATGTAGTATACCGTCCAGAAGACGGCGTAGCCGATGAAGATGATGGCTCCGTGCAGGAAGAGATACTTGTTCTTGAAGATCCCGGGCAGGTCGGCGATGCGGAATTTCTCGCTCTCCTCGCGCTTGACTTCCTTGCCGGAATCCTCTTCCACCAGGAACCAGATCAGGACCGCCACCACCGCGAGGACCACCGAGTACATGTAGATGACCGCGATGATCGCCGACCGCTTGTCGCCGATGTCCAGGCTGGACCCGAGGATGCGGGAAAAGATGAACACCGCCACGCTGGCCAGCACCGCCTCGACCACGCCCCGGCCGCCGTCCAGGATGCCGAAGAACCGCCCTTCCTCTTCCTTCTTGGTCAACAGCTTGACCAGCTTCAGATGGGCGCTCCAGAAGGTGAAGACGCTGAAGATTCCCCAGATGCAGTAGATGGCCACGACGGACCCGAACTGCGGAACCTGTGCGAACCAGAACCCGCCCAGGGCGGTACCGCCCAGGGAAATGGCCAGCAGTTTCTTGGCTGAGAACTTGTCGCTCAAGAATCCGCTGGGGATGTACCCGACCACGAACACCAACCCGAGAACCGAGTAGATGGTGTTCAATTGCTGGATCGTCATGCCGAAGACTTCCAGGATCGTCTCCTGGTAATTCGTCCTCAGGTAGACCAGGGGATAGATCGCCCCGGCGGCCAGCACGACCAGAAAAAACTGAAAATACCGACGCAGAGTCTGCTTGTCCATCCGAACTCCTCCTTGCTATCTCTGGAACTTCGCGCCCTCTTCCTGGAAGAAGATGGTGCCGAAGTTCATGACGCCTCTGGGATCGAACGCGGTTTTTAGCTTTTCGAGCATGTAGTAGGCGGAACCGTGCTCGTCCTTCGCCCATTCATTCCGGTATTTCCCGATTCCGTGGTGGTGGCACATCGAACCGCCGAGTTTCAGGGTCTCTTCCACGATGATGCGCTGGATGGGATGGTGATAGACCCGCATCTCGTCCTCGGGGGCGCAGTTGATGTTGTAGTTGTAGACGAAGTACATGTTCGTCCCGTTTATATAGCTGTGGGAGGAATGACCGCCCAGCATCGTCAGGTCGTGGGCCCGCGGGAAGTCCCTGCGCACCCGGGCCATCACGTTGTCGTAAATCTTGGGGATGGTCTCCCAGTCGGCGGAAATCTCGGTGGTGAATCCGTCGTGGGCGTCATTCTCGATCATTCCCTGGAACTCGTCGTCGATGTCCTGCTGGGACCAGTTCAGGTTGGAAAACCAGGTTTCGATCAGGCTGCTGGGCACGGTTTCCAGGATCGAATCCCGGAATCTATCCACAGCGGCCTCGATCCCCTTGCAGGTGGCTTCCACGATACCCTTGTTCCCCTCGGCCATGAAAAGAAGGACGCACTTCCCCTTGTGGAAATGATAGAAGTGCTGGCGGGCGTCCTCTTCGGAATACACCCGTGCGACGGACGGACGGTATCCGTCCACCATCACTTCCCGGAGGATCTTGATGCCGCTTGCCACATCCTTGATCAGGTACCCGAAGAAGGTGTTGTTCTCCGGAAACTTCCGGAACAGCTTCACCGTGACCTCGGTGATGTAACAGAGCGCTCCTTCGTTTCCGATGGCGATATGCCGGATGTCGGGCCCGCCGGAACGGCGGGGGACGTTCTTGATCCTTGCGACATGCCCGTCCGGAAAGACGCATTCCAGACCCACCACCATGTCCTCGATCCCGCCGTACAGAGTCGAAAACTGGCCGATGCTCCGGGTGGCCACCAATCCGCCGAATTTCGCGACCGGCTTGGACTGCGGCGAGTGCCCCGTGGTTAGGCCGATCTTGTTCACCTCGTCCTCGAGCCCCTGAAGGGTGACTCCGGCCTGGACGGTGGCCTGCATGTTGTACCCGTCGATCTTGAGGATCCTGTTCAGGTCCCTGGAATCGACGACGAGGGTATGCTCCTTCCAGTTTTCCAGTCCCCCCTCGGTGGCGGTCTTACCGCTCCGGGGAATCACGTTGATCCCGTGCTCGTTGCATAGGGCGAGCAGGCGCGAGACTTCCTCGGCCGACTTGGGGTAGACGATCGCGGTAGGCGTCGGCACGTCCAGGACCCGCTTGGCCTTGGCATATTTCTTGTACCGGTCCGCGGCCGCGTCGTACAGGGCATCGGGGTCGGTGCATACCTGATCCTTCGAGAGGATGTCCGACACCAGGTTCAAAACGGTCTTCGTATCCAAGGGTTCCCTCTCCCGTTTCATGGTCTACCGGGATGATAGGGGCCGTTTTTTAAACCTGTCAAGGAAAATTTTCTATATCAGAAGTCTTTTTTCTTTGCTTATGGAAAATTTTACACCCTCGAGGGAGTACCTCTTCCCAGAGCGGGGAATTTGATGGATACTACGAAGCCGAAGGGCGAATACGGGAAACCCATGTTCAACATCGATACGACAAAACTGAACGATACGGAGCGGCGTGTCGTGGATGACCTGACGGCCTACGCGAAGGGCAACCCGGCGCCCAGGATCGTCGAGGCGGCGCGCATCTGCGGCTGCTCGGTATCCCAGGTATCCAAGGCCGTGAAGAAGGCGGGGTTCAGCGGCTACAAGCGGTTCATCTATTACTTGTACTACAATGAGCAACCCAAGGAACAACCGCTGGACGAACTGGACCGTCTGAAAAAGGTCATCTCGGATTTCGACGTATCCCAGGTCGACGAGTTCGTGGACCTGATTTCCCGTCACGAAAAGATCGTCCTGTTCGGCTACGGACCGTCCCACATCTGCGCCGAATACTTCGAGTACAAGCTGAGATTCTGCACGAGCGCGTTCATCACCACTCCGCCGGACGAGCAGTCGGTCAAGAACATGCTGGACGAAACAAGCCTCCTGGCTATATTCACGACCACCGGGCAGTATCGGTCCTTCGAGGCCCTGACTCAACACGCGAAGGACAGGGGAGCGGACGTTGTCGTGGTATCCGAGGAGTTCAACCCGCTCTTGATGGAAAACTGCAGCCGGTACTTCGTGCTGACCCAGCACAAGCAGTCCGACGAACTCCGCCCTTACGAGAAAACCCGGACTGTCTTCTTCATCTTCTTCGAGCAGGTCATCAAGAAGATCCTGAGCGGCAGGGTCGGTTCCATCTAGGCGCCCCCGGGGCGCGGAAGACATCCGCCGCCGGAACGCAGGATTTCCAGCATACCGCGTAAAAATCCAATGGAGCCGCGCCGGGTGGAGGATACCGGGCCTCCCGCGGCGCCGGGCGAAGGAACCCTCGGGCATGAGAAACGTACTTTCGGTATCCCTGTTGATTCTACCCGCCTCCTTCCCCCTCGGCGCCCGGGATCTCCGGGAACGGGGACAGGCGTGGTTCAGGGAAAGCGAGGGTTGGAAACCCCGGGAAACGACCAGCGTCTTCCTGCTTCGGGACGGGAACGGCCGGAAGGAGGAACGGGTGGAGGAGGTGTACAGCCTGTCCTACGAGAACGGGAAACCCTCCAGCCGCCTTGTGTCGAGCCTTCGGAACGGGGCGGACCAGACGGAAAACGTCTTCGGGACCATGAGCCTGTCCTCCTACGGCCGGAACTGAGGGTCGTCCGGAGAGGGGTTCAGCAAATCCCCTCGACCTCTTCGTCCAGATAATCCAGGAACCTCAGGGCCAGGTACTGATCATTCTCCACGTCGAACACCCGGACGAGCTTGCCGGCCGCGGGCAGCTTGGCCAACCCGGATTCCGGCAGGGCTTCGATTTCGATCCGGCCGGCGATCTGGTCGTCTCCGAACCGAACTATACCGTCCACCCGGACCAGCACGCCGTCTTCGGAGATGTTGCGCACCCAGCCGAAAACCTTCCGGGACCCGCAGGTCATCGATATCTGGGAATTGTGTTCTCGTCGTTCCGACGATCGTCGCTCGGCGATTCCTTCCATGCGGGCAGATTCGCACGATTTCCGGCTTCGCGGGTTAGGTCTTCTTGAGAATTCGAAGGGAACTTCGTTAACCCGAGGATACCCGGGGCTTTTCGGCCCCCGGTTTCAGCCGTCCTCCCCGGGATCCCACCAGGGCACCCGCCATGATCAGGGCGAGTGCGGCGCCCGTGGCCCAGGTCAGGGTCTTTCCCCCCGCCACGACCAGGTTGAAGGTGGACAAGAGGGGCGTCAGGTAGGCCAGGGAACCGATGACCCGGGGATCCCCGAGCTTCAGCGCGGCGTCCCAGGTGTAGAAGGCCAGGCCCATGGGCCCCAGCCCCAGGAATACCAGGAAGATGGCTTCCCGGCCCGTCATCGGGGGCAGGCGGACGCTACCCTCCGCGGCCAGCTCCAGGCCCGCCCAGAGCCCCAGGGAGAGGGCCCCGGATATCAGGCAGAACAGGCCCACCGCCCCGGTAGAGAACGGCGGGACCCGCTTGGTAAGCAGGGAATATGTCGCCCAGAGGAAGGCCGCGGCCGCGGCCATGAGGTGCCCCGGCAGGCTGGAGAGATCCAGGCTGAGCCGCCCGCCTCCCACCACGAGGACGGCCCCCGCCAGGCCCAGGAGGGCTCCGACGGCATGGCCCGGGCGCAGCTCGAAGCCCCGGAGGTATACCGGCGAGAGCACCACGATGAGGAGCGGCCAGAGGTAGTTGATCAGGTTGACTTCCACCGCCGGAGCCAGCCGGAAGGCCGCGAACAGGAGGGCGTGGTAGCCGAAGATCCCGCCGACTCCTACCGCCAGGGTGACCGGGGGGATCCGCCAGTCCCGGATCCGGAAAAGGCCGGCCAGGCCTCCGATCCCCAGGGCGGCCCCCACGGAAAAAAGGGGCGGCAGGGAAGCGGTTTGGGACGTGAAGAGGGCCAGGGTGCTCCAGACGAGGATGCTGGCCAGGGCCAACAGGACAGGAACCATGGAGCTGTGCGGACGACCGGAGGTCAGAGGCTGCTGACTCTGGAGGACAGAGCCCTGCGCCAGTCCTGCTTCTTGCCTTCCTCCTCGAAGGGAAGGCGCCGCTTGACCGTGAAGGCGGTCTCGGACCGGTCCTTGTATTCGACGACCCCGAAGACCCCCGCCCCGATGTATACGATCTTCTCCCCCGGGGCCAGGGCTTCCCGCTCGACGACGCGCTGGAGGGCGCAGTCGAAATGCACGGGTCCGCCGGACTCCCGGTCCGCCAGGGCCGTGGAAAGGTCGAAGATGGGCTTGTGGCAGAATCCGCAGTCCATGGGCGGATTGGGCTTGGGGGCTTCCGCGGCGGGTTCCTGATCGGCCCCGGGCTGGGGAGCCGCCGGGCGCTCGCCCCGGACCTTGCGCCTCCTGCCGAACCGCCTCGAGTTATTGCGCCTTTCGTCCGCCATGTTGCACCCCGTATCCGTTCATGATCTCGGCGCTCAGTACCTGGGCGATACGCTGAATGGCGCCGGCGATGTACGCCTCATCTTGCATTTTCCTGCGAAGTTCTTCAAGTCGCCTGGGATCGTGCTTGCGTTCGCCGGGACAGCTCATGGGTGCTCCAGAAAGGCCCGCGGGATATGCCGGCAGACGGCAGAACCGCGGACCAGGATTACGTCGTATCGCGGGCGCATACGGTTATATTCTCGTTTCAGCGCAAGGAAGTATTTAGATGATTCTACGATATGCCGCCGCTTGGCGGGTCCCAGAAGCCGGGCCGCGGACTCGGGACCGTAGGCGTCCACGGTTTTCACCTCCACGAAGGCCAGGTCCTCCCCCCGCAGGGCGACGATATCCAGTTCCCCCGCGGGACAGCGCCAGTTCCGGGCCGCGATCGTCCACCCCTCGGACTCGAGGAATTCCGCCGCCGCAGACTCTCCCTGCCGGCCTTTTTCGATGCGGTTCTTGCTTCCCTGTCCCGCCGGAACGCGGGGATATTCCGGATTCCCGGGGGAATCCGTCATCCCGAGGCCACTTCCTTGGGATCCAAGGCGCGGGCGATGAAGAGGGCTTTCTCGGACAGAAGATCCACGAGGTCGCCCCGGTCGTCGGAGAAACTCTTGCCGAATTCGTCCACCAGGATGCGGAGTCTCGGGCGCAGGGGCGCGTCCGGATGGGTCTCCACGACCCGGGCGATGGCGGCGTTGTTGAGGAGGACGAGGGATCCGATCGGGTAGATCCCCATGCTCCGGATGAAGGCCTTCAGGATCTCCGGATCGAAGCGGCGGGAATTGTCCGAAAGCAGGGCTTTCATGGCCGCGTATCCGATCATGGAGTTCCGGTAGGGTTTCTCGCTGACCATGGCCTCGAAGGCGTCGGCCACGGAGACGATCCGGGACAGGACGTCGATGTCCTGGCCGGAGACCCTCCGGGGATAGCCCTGGCCGTCCCATCGCTCGTGGTGCTGGAGGCCGATGATCCCGACGTCGTCCGGATAGAGCAGTTCCTTGGTGATGATCTTGTAGGTCAGAAGAGGATGGGCCCGCATCTTCTGGAGCTCCTCCTCGGACAGGTGCCCCTTCTTCCGCACGATCGAGTCGGGGATGCGAAGCATCCCCGCGTCGTGGAGCAGGGCCCCCGTGGCTAGGTAGGAAAGCCGGTAGGGCGGCAGTTTCAGGGTGACCCCGATCACCACCGAGAGGATGGCGGTGTTCACCCCAGCCCGGGCATAGCTGTATCCCTGCATGTCCCCGGAAAGGATGGCGGCCACCGCCCGGGACTGCTTGTCCCGCACGACCCGGAGGACGTCCTGGGAGATCTGGTCCACCGTCTTGGGCTCCACCCGCTCCAGCCGCGCGAGGCGGTCGTACACGGCTTTCAGCTTGTCCACCATATCGGTGTACGCCCGGTAGAGATCCCGGTCCCCCAGGAAAGCCGCGGGATTGACCCCGTCCGCCCGGGGAGCGTCGGGCGCGGAAGCGGGTCCGCCGGCTATCTGGGTCCCCTCGGTGTAAACGAAGGCCACGCCCCATTTCTGGAGCATGTCCAGATCCTTCTGCTTGACCGGCACGCCCGCGGGCACCAGGAGGTTCTGGTCGTCGATGAAGACGTCTTCCGTGAAGGACGCCCCCGGCTTGATCTGTTCCAGGGTGATCTTCTTTTTCATATTCCTTCCAGCTTCGCGATGAATACGTATACCCGCGCGACGATTTCCCAGTACGCCTCGGGCACCATGTCTCCGGGATCCAGGGGAAACAGGAATCCCGCCAGGGTCTCGTCGGACACGACGGGTATCCCGAACTCCTCCGCAAGGTCCATCATCCGTTCCGCCGCGGATCCGGCTCCCTTCGCGATCAGGAAGGGGGCGGGGAGGCTTTCGTCGTACCGGAGCGCGACGGCCTTGCGTGTCCTACCCGATAGTATCGGCTGAAACCGGGGGGCTTCTTCATCATGCATGATCGTCCACCGCCGGATACTCCGAAACCGGTTCCCCGGGGTCCGGAAAGCGCACTCGGCATCCCAGATCCGCCAGGCTCCGCTCCAGGTTCCCGAGGCTCCGGGGCGGCCGGATCCGTTCCCCTCCGGACCGCTCCGAAAACTCCAGGCGGAGGTCCCCGCCTTCGCCTCTCAGGTCGAACTCGTAGTCCCGGGTCCGGCTTCCGACCTCAACCCGGACATCCGCGGACAGGACGGCCCCGGCAGGGCCCCCTTCCGATACCAGTATACGCAGGGTGCCGGAAAACGCAACGCCCTCGCGCTCGAAGCGGTAGGGCACGTAGATCCATCTGCCCCTGGGGCCGGACCGGGCGTTGAAGATCTGGCGAGGGTCGGGCCTGTCTCCGACCCGGCCCGCGAGGTTTCGCAGGAGCCCCGCCAGGGCGCGCAGTCCTTCAGGATCCTCACCCTCGGGCCCGGGAAGGGTCTTCCAGACCGGAACCGCCTTCCGCTCGTCCTTGGGCCCCCGGTCTTCCGGACCGCCGCCTGCCTCTTTCCGGCCTCCCCCGTCTCCGGGCGGACTTTCCCCGGGGTCCCCGGATTCCTCCCCAGCCCGCCGGTCTTCTTCCCCGCCTCGGCCCGTCCCGCCGGATCCCCCTCGGTTTTCCGTATCCCCGCCGTCCTCTCCGTACCCCGGGCCGGCGATCCCGTCCAGGGCGTCGGTATACGCTACGGGATCCAGGCCCTTGGCCAAGGCCCGGGCCAGGAGCGAGGCCCTCTCCTCGCCGGCTCCCTTTTTGAGCAGGGCGATGCGTAGGCGGGATATCTGACGGGGATCCAGGGGCAGGCCTTCCGCCATCAGGGCCCGAAGAGCCAGGATCGAGGCGGCATCCCCGGGCAGACCCGCGGAACGCAGAAAATCGGCCGCCCTCCCCTCCCCCGCGGGTCCCTGGACGCGGAGGGTCCAGCCCGGACGGTCCGGAAGGGCCAGGGCGCGGGCGGAATAGAGGAGTCCGGGTTCAAGGGGGGTCGAGACGGAGGCGTCCAGGCGGACGCCGTTGACCAGGACCGTCCAGCGGCCTTCGGAAGAGGGGGAAAGGGCCTTGAAAAGAATCGAGGCGCCGTTCCGGAGCCCCGGGACCTGGAGTCCCGAAGCGCCCGGGGCGCCTCGAATCGGCAAGGATCGGGTCGAGTCCGGACCGATCCTGTCCATCCGGCGTTATGCCTGGGCCGGGGCCTCGGCTTCGGCCGTTTCCTTCCGGGGGGCCTTCCGACCGCCTAGGAGTTCCTTGACCTTGGCTTTCTTGCCCACCTTCTCGCGGATATAGTAGAGCTTCGCCCGCCGGGGCTTCCCGTAGCGAACGATCTCGAGCTTTTCGATCCGGGGGGAGTTCAAGGGGAAGACGCGCTCAACCCCGACGCCGTAGGAATTCTTGCGGACCATGAAGGACCGGCCGACTCCCGCGTTCTTGATGGCCAGCACGAGACCCTCGTAGACCTGGACGCGTTCGTTCTTGCCTTCCACGATCTTGAAATGGACGCGGACGGTGTCGCCCGGCTTGAAATCGGGGACCTCGCGGAGTTCCGCCGCCTCGATCTTCTTAATCAGGTTCATCGATTCCCCCTTCGTCTGCTATTCGCTCGATCAATCCGCGCAGGTCGTCCGACAGCATCGCGTCCGATAGAAGCTCGGGGCGATAGACGAGCGTCTTCTCGAGCCGCTTTTTCAGGCGCCAGCGCGCGATGTTTGCGTGGTGTCCCGAGACCAGGACGTCCGGGACTGGCATACTATCATAAAGGGCCGGGCGTGTATACTGGGGGTACTCCAGGAGCCCGCCCTCGAAGCTCTCCTCGGCCAGGGATTCCCCGGTGATGACACCGTCGATAAGCCGGTAGACCGCGTCCACCACGACCAGGGCCGCGGCCTCCCCGGAGGACAGGACGTAGTCCCCGATGGAGATCTCGTCGCTGACGTACTTGTCCACGATCCGCTGGTCCACCCCCTCGTACCGACCGCAGAGTATCACCAGCTCCCGCTCCCGGGCCAGGTCCCGGGCGTAGGCCTGGTTGAACAGGCGACCGCCGGGGGTCACGAAGACGGTACGCACGCCCGGGGATCCCGCGGCGTCCAGTGCCCGGCCCAGGGGGCCCGGCAGCATGAGCATCCCGGCGCCGCCTCCGTACACCTCGTCGTCGCACTTGCGGTGCTTGTCCGCGGCGTAATCCCGGATGTTCACCAGTTCGTAGGTCACCAGGCCTCGTTCCGCCGCGCGCTTCATGATGGATGTCTCGAAAAAGCCCCGGAGGATCTCGGGAAACAGGGTGAGCACCGTAAGCTTCATTCCAGGATCCAATCCGCCAGGAGTACGATCCGACGGCCCGGGACGTCCACCTCTCCGACGAATTCCTTCCGGAAGGGCACGAGGACGGTGCGGCCGGCGGGCATCCTGATTTCCAGCAGGGGGGCCTCCCCGCCCTCCAGGACCGCCTCGACGGTTCCCACGGGCTGCGTTCCGAGAACCAGCTCGCAGCCCGCGAGGTCCGCGATGTAGTACTCTCCGGGTCCCAGGGGGGCCGCCCGGGATCTCGGGACCAGGATCTCCCAGCCCGTCCAGACCCGGGCCGTCTCGGGATCGGAGCAGCCCGAAAGCCTGAGCAGAACGTCCGGTCCGGATGCCCGCGACTCCTCCACCCGGATCTTCCTGCGCTCTCCCCCCCGGGATACCAGGACCTCTCCGAGATCCGAGAAATGCGGGGTCTCCCCGGAGTAACTCTGGACGCGGAGAAAACCCTGGACCCCGTGGGGGGATCCAAGGCGACCTATGGCGAGAAGGTCTTCTTCTTGACCGTCACTCTGATCCTGCATGAAGCGGATTCTCCCGGAAACGCCGCGATCTCGGGGCAAGGGCCTCACGGAGCCGCGAGGCGGATTGCCCGGCGGCTCCGCGGGCGGCACCCGGCGGGCTTCAGTCCAGGATTTCCAGGACCACCCGCTTGGCGGAGTGGGAAGCGGAGGCGGACAGGATGGTACGGAGGGCCTTGGCGATCCTGCCGTGCTTGCCGATCACCTTTCCGACATCTCCCTCCGCCACCCGGAGTTCCAGCATCACGGACTTGTCCCCCTCCACGGCGGTCACGGAAACCGCCGAGGGATCGTCCACCAGGGATTTTGCAATATATTCGACGAGGTCGCGTTCCACGGTTCGCTCCTTGGACCCGCATCGGGCGGCGCCGGAGCGCCCTCTAGCCGAGGCGGATGTTTTTCTTGTTGAGCAGGCCGCGCACCGTGTCGGACGGAAGGGCACCCTTGGCGAGCCAGGCCCGGGCCTTGGCCTCGTCGATGACCACCTGCTTGTCCTCGGACTCGATGGGATGGTAGATGCCGATCTCCTCGAGGGTGGCTCCCTCGCGGGCGAGGCGGGAGTCCATGACCACGATGCGGTAATAGGGGCGCTTCTTGGCGCCGAATTTCTTGAGCCGGATCTTGACGCTCAACGGTCTTCCTCCTACGTGACGTAACGACGGGATCGTCGGTTCGCTTACGGAATGGTCGGATCCCGACGGGGTGAACGAAGCCGGGAGCCCGCGAAAGACCTTTATACAGGAAGGAAGTGAAAGAGTCAATGTAGCGGTAAACAGTGGACGGTGGACTGTAAACGGAAGTGCGGGTAACGCTGCGGATATTATCCCCGCTTCAGCGTAAGCGGTATCCGGCCCCTGGGCCCCCACCGTCCACCGTCCACTGTCCACTGTCCACTGTCCACTGTCCACTGTCCACTGTCCACCGTATACTCCCCCCATGTCAGCCCGCCCCTCGCCCCTGCCACCGAACGCCCTTCTCCTGGCCCCCATGGTCGGGTTGTCCCACAGAGCTCTCCGGGAGCTCGTACGGGACTTCGGGGGCTGCGACCTCGTCTACACGGAGATGACGAGCGCGGCGGGGTACCTGTCCGGGGCCCCCTACGACCGCTATTTCCTGGACACCGGGCCCGAACCGGGACGAACTATACTGCAGTTCTATGCCGTCGACGCTCCCCGGATGGAGGAAGCCGCCCGGAAGGCGGCCCGGGACCTTCCCTCCGCGGGTCTGGACCTGAACTTCGGCTGTTCCGCCCCTCATATCGAGAAGGCCGGCGGCGGAGTCTACTGGATGAAGGATCCCCCGGCGGCCCGGGACCTGGTCGCACGGGTGCGGGACGCACGCCCCGAGGGAAGCCTGTCGCTCAAGCTGCGGATCGGCTACGACGACGATTACGGCCGGCTCCTGGACTTCTGCGGACCCCTGGCGGAGGCCGGGGCGGACTGGCTCGTCCTGCATCCCCGCCTGCAAAACGAACGGCTCCGAAGGACCGGCCGTTGGGATTATATCCGCAGGCTCCGCAAGGATTTGGAGATCCCGGTAGTGGGCAACGGCGATATCCGGGACTTCCGGGATTGGCGGGACCGTGTGACCGAATGCGAGCCCGCGGGGATCATGTTGGGCCGGGAAGCCGTCCGCAGGCCCTGGATCTTCGCCCTGATCCGGGGTCTGGAACGGGATCCCCGATTCAGGATGACCGTCGACCTGGCCGAGACAGCGGAGAGGGCCCTCCGGCTCATGGAGGAGCACCTGCCCCCGGAATTCCACATCTCCCGGGCCCGAAGGTTCTTCTTCTACTACTGCGACAACCTGTCCTTCGCCCACCATATCCGCTGGAAGATCCAGAACGCCCCGGACCTGAAGGCCGTACGGAATGCCCTGGCGGAGTACTTCGAGGAAGTGCCGGGGGATGCGGTGGTCGGTGGTCGGTGAACTGTGGTCAGTGGACGGTGAACGGTGGTCGGTAAACAGAGTGTAACGACAGGCTGAAGGATACTCCACGGGAGAAGAAGGCCATCGTCGGCAAGACTCTGCTCACTGTCCACTGTCAACTGTCCACTGCTTTTTCCTTGCTCACTTTTACATTATTCGTTATTATGTAATCCATCCTTAGTCCCGAAGGGGGAAGACCAGATGGCCGAGACCCTTGCCCAGCTTTTCCTGGAAAAAGTCCGCGATTACCCCGACCTTAACGCCCAGTACAGCAAGAACGGCGGCAACGAATTCAAGCCCACCACCTACCGGCAGCTCCTGGAGGAGGTCGCCTCCTTCGCGGAAGCCCTCACCGAATCCGGGGTCAAGCGCGGCGACCGGGTCGGGCTGATCTCCGACAACCGGAAAGAGTGGCTGATCACGGACCTCGCCCTCCTCGGGCTGGGAGCCGCGGACGTCCCCCGGGGCTGCGACGCCACGGACCAGGAAGTCCGGCACATCCTTTCCTGGAGCGAGTGCCGCCTGACGGTCGTGGAGAACGACAAGCAGCTGAAGCGGGTCATCGATCTTCGGGGACAGATTCCCCTCCTGGAGAAGGTCATCGTCTACGATCCCGTGCCCGCGGACTTGGTAGCCGAAGCCAAGAAGGCCAAGCTGGAAGTCCGCACCTTCGCCCAGGCCATGGAGGAAGGGAAGAAACTCCGGTCCGAACGCCCGGGTCGGTACGAGAAGGAAGCCGCCGCGGGCAAGCGGGACGAGACCGCCACCCTGATCTACACCTCCGGCACCACCGGGGAGCCCAAGGGGGTCATGCTGACCCACGGCAACTTCCTGTACCAGACGGACTTCATCCTGACCATCATCGACATCAAGCCCGGGCACATCTTCCTCTCGGTGCTTCCGATCTGGCACTCCTTCGAGCGCATCGCCCAGTACATGATCCTGGCCGCAGCCGCGGGGGTCGCCTACTCCAAACCCATCGGTGCGATCATGCTGGCGGACCTCCAGACGATCAAACCCCAGTGGATGGCCTCGGTGCCCAGGATCTGGGAGTCCGTCAAGGACGGCATCTACCGGAACATCCGGCAGACCGGCGGGGTCAAGGCCGCGCTCTTCCATTTCTTCGTGGCCGTTGGCGCGGCGTTCTCCCACTTCAAGAGCCAGCTTCTGGGCCTACTGCCGGATTTCGGGAACCGGGTTCCGATCTTGGATCGTATCCTCCCGATCATCCCCTTGATCCTTCTGGCCCCCCTGAACGCCCTGGGCGGGATCCTGGTCTTCAAGAAGATCAAGCACAAGCTGGGCGGGAACTTCATAGCGGGCATCTCCGGCGGCGGAGCCCTGCCTTCCGCGGTGGACAAGTTCTTCGGGGCCCTGGGGGTCCTGATCCTGGAAGGCTACGGCCTTACCGAGACCGCCCCGGTCCTGGGCGTCCGGCCCCAGCACAAGCCTGTTCTGGGCACCGTGGGTCCCGCCCTCAAGGGCACGGAGATCAAGATCGTCGGAGAGAACGGCGTAGTCCTTCCCGCCGGGCAGAAGGGTCTCATCCTGGTGAAGGGTCCCCAGGTCATGAAGGGCTACTACAAGCGCCCGGACCTGACGGAGAAGGTCCTCTCCGCGGACGGCTGGCTTGACACGGGGGACCTGGGCATGCTGACCCGGAGCGGAGAGATCAAGATCACCGGCCGGGCCAAGGATACCATCGTCCTCCTGGGCGGCGAGAACATCGAGCCCCTGCCCATCGAGCAGAAGCTCTGCGAGAGCGAGTACATCAAGCAGACCATCGTCCTGGGCCAGGACAAGAAGTTCCTGGCGGCCCTAATCGTTCCCGACGCGGACGCAATCAACGCCTGGGCCAAGGACAACCACGTCTACATCGTGGACTACGAGACCCTGCTCCAGCAGCCCGAGGTCCAGGAACTCCTGGACTACGAAGTTAAGGAGCTGATCTCCCCGAAGAACGGCTTCAAGAACTTCGAGCGGATCTTCCGGTTCAAGCTCCTGCCCGTGCCCTTCGAGGTGGGCCGGGAGCTCTCCGCCAAGCAGGAGATCAAGCGCCACGTGATCAACGAGATGTACGCAAAGGACATCGCGGTGCTGTTCCGGGACTGACCCCGGGTCTTCCTGCCGATGATGGAAAAGGCCGCGCAAACGCGCGGCCTTTTTTTGACGAAGCACCATGTCGGGCCGCGGCGTTCATGCTCCGTCGATTCCCTTCAATTCCCGGTATACGGCTTCGGCGCCGGATGGATCCGAGGGGTGCAGGAGAACCACGGTAAAAATCCACGGGGTGCAGGGCAGACTCAGGAGCTCCCGGGCGAACTCCATGGCCGCGATCTCCTCGAAGGCGCGCACGGGTCTCCGTTTTCGGAACAGACCCGGACGGCCCGGGAGCAGCAGGGGCGAATCCGGGTCCTGCCGGGAACGGTCTAAAAAATGGAACAGTTCGTGGGCGATCAGGACCTCCGAGACAGAGGCTTTCCCGACAAGATCCCCGAGGCCCTCCTCGGCGATAAGCCTGTCCGCCCCCTCGGCCTTGTCCCGGAAGACTGTGATCGAGTCGGCCTCATCGTAAAAGGCGAAGAGGGTTCCGCCGTACTCCCCCTCGCCTGTCCGCTCCAGAATCCGGAGGCCCAGGGACCCGGCGATCCCGGAGGGAGCGGAACCCGGGAACTCCGCTCGGAGATCCCGGGCCGTCCGACGGCCCAGGTCCTCAGCCCGGCCGCACAGCGCTTCGAGGTCCCGGTCCGGGATCCGCCTCCGCAGGGGTTCCCGGCGGAAGGCC
>JBGSPT010000348.1:0-10362 GCA_041738475.1 Treponematales bacterium | reverse complement strand
CGGACTGGAAAATCGGCCGGGGCGGCGTGATCGTCCAGCAGGGCTCGGGGCTTCCGGGCCTGGACGCCGCCAATGCGGAAGTCCGCCTCCTGTCGGACGGCACGGTCCTGATGCTCTCCGGCGGGGCCGACCTGGGCACGGGGTTGGACACGGTGACCGCCAAGGCCGCCGCGGAGATCCTGGGCCTGGACATGGAGGACGTGGCGGTCATCTCCGGGGACACCGACGTGACACCCTTCGACAAGGGGGCCTACGCCTCCAGCGGGACCTACTTCTCCGGGAACGCCGCGGTCAAGGCCGCGGAAGACCTGCGGGACAAGATCCTGGCCGCCGCGTCCACGGTGCTCGGGGAACCTGTCTCGGACCTGGCGATCGTTCACCGGGGCATCGTCCGCGGCAAGAAGGGCGAGGTCACCCTGGCCAAGCTGGCCCACATGAGCACCCAGGGGGAGCACCACGGGGACCTGATCGGCATCGGGGGCTTCAAGACCGAGCACGCCGCCTTCCCCTACGGTGCCCACTTCGCGGAGGTGGCGGTCAACGTCCGCACCGGGGACGTGAGGCTCCGGCGCTTCCACGCCTACCAGGACTGCGGCACCCCGATCAACCCCGCCCTGGCGCTGGGCCAGATCTACGGGGGCATCCTCAAGGCCGTGGGACACTCCCTCTACGAGGAGATGCTCTACGACAAGGACGGGCGCTGCGTGAACCCGAGGTTCCTGGATTACAAGATACCCACGATCTGGGAGGTCCCCGAGGACTTCCACGTGGAACTCGTTCCCGTGGCGGACGAGGTCGGGCCCTTCGGGGGGAAGAGCGTGTCCGAGATCTCCCTGAACGGGGCGGCCCCCGCCATCTCCATAGCGATCCACGACGCCGTCGGCGTATGGATGCGCGAGTGGCCCTTCACCCCCGAGCGCATATTGAAGGCTCTGGGGAAAATATAGGTTTCAGGACAAGAATGACAGGATGAACAGGATTAGGAGAGGATGAAGAGGATGAAAAGGCGAGAAGAAGGGAAAGAATTTTCCCCTTCTATCGATCCTGTGCATCCTTCTTCCATCCTGTCCATCCTGTCCATCCTGTCCGGATATTAGGGAGGAATCATGACCTTGAACGAAATTCGCGCGCGCATCGAGACGTTGAAGAACCGCAAGATCGGCATGTACCGCAAGGACTTCCTCCTGACCTGGGAGAAGACCCGGGACGAGATCGACGCCACCTTCGACACGGCGGACATCCTCCGGGGCCTGCGGGAGGCCGGCATCTCCCCCCGGATCTGGGACTCGGGCATCGCGGTGTCCAACTTCCGGGACAACTCCACCCGCACCCGCTTCTCCTACTCCTCCGCCTGCGACCTGTTGGGCCTCTACGTCCAGGACCTGGACGAGGGCAAGAGCCAGATCGCCCACGGGGAGACCGTGCGGGAGACCGCCAACATGATCTCCTTCCTGACCGAGGCCGTCGGCATCCGGGACGACATGTACCTGGGCGAGGGCGACAAGTACCAGCGGGAGGTCGGCAAGGCCCTGGACGACGGAGTGGCCGCGGGGGTCCTCCCGGACCGCCCGACGGTGGTGAACCTCCAGAGCGATATCGACCACCCCACCCAGTCCATGGCGGACTTCCTCCACCTGGCCCACCACTTCGGAGGCCTCGACAAGCTCAAGGGCAAGAAGATCGCCATGACCTGGGCCTACTCCCCCTCCTACGGCAAGCCCCTCTCTGTGCCCCAGGGCATCATCGGCCTGGCCAGCCGCTTCGGCATGGACATCACCCTGGCCCACCCCGAGGGCTACGACCTCATCCCCGAAGTGGTGGAGCTTTCCAGGAAGCAGGCTTCCGCGTCCGGCGGATCCTTCAAGCACGTGAACTCCATGGACGAGGCCTTCGCCGGCGCGGACATCGTGTATCCCAAGAGCTGGGCCCCCTACGACGTCATGCTGAAGCGCGTCCCCCTCCTGCACGCCGGGGACCAGGGGGGCCTCAAGGATTTGGAGAAGGCCTGCCTGGCGAACAACGCCAAGTTCCTGGATTGGGAGTGCACCGAGGAGAAGATGAAGCTGACCGCCGGGGGCAAGGCCCTGTACATGCACTGCCTGCCCGCGGACATCACCGACGTCTCCTGCAAGGCCGGCGAGGTGGCCGCCACCGTCTTCGACCGCTACCGGGACGACACCTACCGGGAGGCCTCCTGGAAGCCCTACATCATCGCCGCAATGATCGTCCTCGGGAAGTTCCAGGATCCCGCCAAGGTTCTGGCGGGCCTGGTGGAGAGGAATAGGAAACGAGTCGGTTAACATCAAGCTATACCGGAGCGGCGGGCGCCTATCAAGGCGGCCACCGCTTTTTCATTGTTCGATCATCCACCGGAACACCCCACCCTCTTCAAAGGCGGCCCGGTGGACGTAGTGCTCCCCGTCGTCGAAGGCTATCAGCTCGCCCCGGCCGCCCGCGGCGTTCAGCCGGGCTATGTAACGCTCCGCAAGGCCGAAGGGAATGGAAGGATCCCGTCGGTCGTGATAGGCCCGGACCGGGATCTGCCGCAGGGTCCGGTACCGTGGCACCATGGGCGGGGCGTATACCGCCCCGGCCATGGGCGCCAGGGCACGAAACAGGCCGGGCTCGGCCATTCCCAGGGACCAGGTCCCGATGCCTCCCATACTCACACCGGTCAAGAAGATCCTGGATTCATCCAGCCCGTGGGCCGCCACGGTTTCCCGGATCAGGGCGGCCAGGCGGCGGTGCAGGAAGGTCCAGTACCGTCCCCGAGGACAGAGGGGGGACAGGGTCGCGAAGGGGAATTCCGGATGGGCCAGGGCGTGTCCGGCCAGCCCCTGCCCCTCTCCCCGGGGATTCTCGACCAGAAGGTCCAGGGGGCCTCCGCGTTCCTCCAGGCTGTGGAGGAAAACGATCAGGGACGGGCCGCTCACTCCGGACCGGATGGATCCCTCGGACACCCCCCCCGGGAGGGTGATCAGGTATTCCAGCCGGGCTTTGCGGGACCGTCCCCGAAGGAGTCTCACTTCGCCCGGACCACGCTGTCCGGCACCCCGTACGGGAAGCTCCTTTCCGGAGTTCCGAAGTCATGGGGCTGGTTCATTTGGCGCTGTACCCAGGGGATCTTGTCCGGTCCGACCAGAGGCTTGCCCTCCAGCTCGACCTTGAAATCGAGCTTGATCGGCAGGAATACCTCGTGGACATAATCTTTCCCGTACTTGCTCTTTTCAATATCCAGGATATGGGCCGAACCGTCCGGTCCGGGAACGATATTCGGGAAATGATTGATCGTTCCGAAGGAAAGCCCGCTTACCATCGTGTGGGGCCTGCGAATAACGGAGAACTGGTCCTCCGCAAGACCGATTTCCCGGACCGTTCCGTCCGGATTGACGGACAGGGGAAGGTCGATGAGTCGGAAGGTTACCGGAGTCGTATCGCTGGCTCCGGCCGTGATCAGCGGGAATTGGATGTCGAAGAGAGTGAACTTCACTTCTTGTCCCGGATTGAGGCGTCCCTTGGAGATGAACGGTTGAATGCTTCCCGTAACCCCGGGAACCTTGGCCGCCTCGAACCGGACCTTGCCGACGTCCACGGACTTGTCGGACGTGTTGGTTAGGCTGAGGATCACCTTGCCTGCCGGATTGATCCAGCGCACCGTATACAGCTGTACCATCCAATAATGTGATTTGTTCGCCATCGCGGGCCCGACGAAGAAGGGGAACAGGACCGGGGTTTCCCGGAGCTGCTTTTCCGGAGCGATGATCTGATAGCTCATTTTCCAGATCCCCGCGGTCCTTTCTACGGTCTTCATGGAAAGTCCGACGGACCAGAACCGCGTCTTGGCCTGGCTGGATTCCGTGGCCCACTTGGGGGGCGGATAATTCGGGGTTCTTTGGCCGAACACGGATACGGAACTACAAATCACGAAAAAGATCACGCTCAACGCTCGTATCGGGTACCTGGTTTTAGACATGGCCCATGTCTCCTGGGTGTGAGTTAGCGAAAGTATAGGCGGGGGGTGGCATTTCTTTGTGTTTGTTTTCGATTAGAATTAATTAAGAGCCGTATCAAGGAGGAGATGCGTTTGATCCTCTGCCTCACCGGCCTTTCGAGCCCGCCACGTGTTGGGGGAAGGCCGTCTGCGGCCCTAAGCCGGAAAAACGCCGGGGCCCATGCTCCGGCGGCTGTCCTCCCGGACCCTTCCTTCCCTACATCAGACCCGGGATGAAAAGCGCCAGGGGCGGATACAGGACGATCGCCAGCAGTACCAGGAGGATCCCCAGCAGGTAGGGGACCGCGCTGCGGGCGGTCTTGAGGATCGGGATCCCGCCGATCTCGCTTGCTATAAACAGGCAGGCGCCGACGGGCGGTGTCACCAGCCCGACGGCCAGGGCGATTACCGTGACGATCCCGAACAGGATCGGGTCGATGCCCATCATGCGGGTCACGGGATAGAGGACGGGCACCAGGAGGATCATAGCGGCTCCCAGGTCGATGAACATCCCCGCGACCAGGTACACGACCACGAAGAGGAGCAATACGACGTTTTTGTCCCGGGTCAGCATCCCGATCAGGGCGGTCAGTTTCTGGGGGATCTGGTCGTTGGTGATGATCCAGCTGTACAGGAAGGCCCCGGCGATCATGAACATGACGATGGCGGTGGTGATTCCGGACTCGTAGATCAGCCTTGGAAGGTCTCGGGGCTTGAGTTCCCGGTAGACGACCATGCTGACGAAGAGGGCGTAAAGGATGGCCAGCACGGCGGCCTCGGTGGGCGTCACGATCCCGAAGATGATGCCCCCCAGGATGATGACCGGCATGAAGAGGGCCAGGATCCCCCGGCGCAGGCTCCCGAGGAAATCCCGGACGGAAAACCGCTTCGGATCGCCCATCCCGCGCTTTGCGCAGATGAAATAGGAAATGACCATCTGCACCAGGCCTATGAGCACTCCGGGGATGAGTCCTCCCAGGAAGAGCCGACCGATCGAAGTCCCGGTGATCACGCCGTAGATGACGAAGGGAATGCTCGGGGGGATGATGACCCCGATCACCGAGGAGGAGGCCGTGACGGCGGCGGAGAAATCGGCGTCGTAGCCCTCCTCCTTCATGGCGGGGATCAGGACCGATCCCACCGCGGAAGTGTCCGCCACGGCGGCGCCGGTGATGCCCGCGAAGAGCATGCTGGTCGCGATGTTGACGTGGGCAAGCCCGCCCCGGATGAATCCCACGGAGGAGTTCGCGAACTTGATGATCCGGTTGGAGATGCCGCCGCCGGACATCAGGTTGCCGGCGATCATGAAGAAGGGGATAGCCAGGAGGATGAAGGAATCCACCGCCGTCACGCCCCGTTGCACTACGGCCATGAGGGTGATGCCGTTCAAGGCCAGGGCAAGGCTTGCGGAGATGAAGAGGCTGAAGGCGATGGGCATGTTCAGAAGGATCAGGACCGCGAAGGAGAGGAAGAGCGTCGTGGTCACGGGAGGCCTCCGGTCAGACGGCTGTACAGCCGGAATAGAAGCTCCAGGGCCATGAGGCCCGCGGACACGGGGAACGCCAGGTACACGAGCCCCATCGGGATGCCCAAGGCCGCGGACGTTTGGGGCAGGGTGACGCCGACCAGTTCCGCTCCGAACCTCAGGACGAGGATCAGGAATCCGAAGACGAGCAGGTCTCCGGCGGCCCGGATGATTCCCCGAAGCCTCTCCGGCAGCAGGAGGACGAAGAAGTCGATGCCCATGTGCCGGGAATGCCTGAAGGCGATGGAGGCGAAGAGGTAGACGATCCAGACCAGCATATACCGGGCCAGTTCCTCGGACCAGGTGAAGGGCCGTCCGACGACATAGCGGCTGAAGACCTGGGCGACCACCACCACGACCAGGATCGAGAGCATCCCGAGGGAGAGCAGGTCGACCGCCCTGTCCATGGTTTTCTTGAGGGTCCGGATAAAGGAATCCATGGGACAACCCGCTCCTTTTGGAAGGGCCGTCCCGCAACGGGACGGCCCGGTCGTTCGGAAGCCTCGTTTGCTTCGGCTGCCGGTCAGCGTCCGGCGGCCAGGATCTTGTCGATCAGGTCCTTGCCGAACTGGGACTCGAATTGCTTATACACCGGCTGCATAGCGTCCTGGAAGGCCTTCTTGTTGGGAAGCTCGTAGACGTCCATGCCCTTGGCTTTCAGCTGGACGATCAGCTCGTCCTCGAGCTTCTTGCTGTAGTCCCGTTGGAAGGCGGAGAGCTCCCGGGCGGTATCCAGGATGATCTTCTGGATGTCCTTGGGCAGCTTGTCCATGTTACGCTTGCTGGCCAGGAAGACGTGGGAGCCGTAGAAGTGCCCGGTCAGGGCGTAGTACTTCTGCACTTCCCAGAGGGCGTTGGAATGGATGATCACCACGGGGTTCTCCTGCCCGTCGATCACGCCCTGCTGGAGGCTGGTGTAGACCTCGCCCCACACCATCGGTACCGGAGATGCGCCGGCGGCGGAGAAGGAAGCCATGTGCACCTTGTTCTCCATGGTGCGGATCTTGAGTCCCCTGAGATCCTCGGGCTTCATCACCTTCCGCTTGGAGGTGGACAGGTTCCGCCAGCCGTTTTCCCAGAAGGCCACACCGATGATCCCCCGGGACTGGAACTTGTCCAGAATGCTTCGGCCGATCTCTCCGTCCAGGACCTTGTACGCGTGGGCCGCGGTCGTGAAGAGGAAGGGCAGGTCGACGACGCCCACCTCCGGGACGAAGCCGCCCAGGGGGCCGGTGGAGACGACGGCGAAGTCCACGGTTCCGATCTGCAGGCCTTCCACCAGGTCCCGCTCCTCGCCCAGCTGGCGGTTCGGGAATACCTGGACCTCGACCTGGCCCTTGGTCCGCTCCTTTACCAGTTCCGCGAACCGGAGCCCGGCGATATGGCTCGCGTGGGTGGCCTGGGCGCCGTGCCCGAGTTTCAGGACCACCGGCGCGGCCCAAAGGCATGAGACTCCCACAACCGCCAGCAAGAACGTCGAGAGTATACATCGTCGCTTCATGGATCCCTCCTAGGATCTCAGCCTTTGGACATTAAACGTCCAATGTTTAACCTGAGACTACCATTGGTTTTTCTGCCTGTCAAACTAATATTTGATCGAGGTCAGTGAAATTTCATGGAACCAACCCCTCGGATCGAGCCCATACCGGCGTCCCGCTCCCGGGTGTATACCTACCGCACCGCCCGCTCGAACTGCGCCAGCCTCGCGGGCAGGCCTTCATCGGCCCCGGCCACGGCGAACTCCAGGGCGACGGCCCCGAACATCCGCTCCCGGAGGGACTCGTCCACGGGCATCCGGAGAAAGCGCCCGGCTGGGAGTTCCGCGGCGACACGAGGGTAATTCCGGGGGTCGTGGACCTTGTCCCCCGTCCCGTTGAGGACGAAGACCTCCCGCTTCATGGCCCCGAGCCGGCCGAAGAGCTCGAAGTCCCAGGCCGACTCGGCGGACTTTTTCCACTTCCACACGTCGGCGCCGTCGATGAAGTCGAAGGTCCGCTGTTTCTGCTCCCCGTCTTTCAGGTCACCCACCAGGGCCTGCCGCAGAACGGGGCGGACCGCCCGGATCGCCGCGGCGGGTATCCAGGGGGATACCCGGCGCAGGAAGGTCTTGTTGAACCACAGCGTGTGCATGGGATCCGCCAGGAGGGCGGTCGGGGGATCCAGGTACCCTCGGATCATGCCCTCCAGGATGAGGGCCGATCCCCAGCAGGTTCCGGCAAGGACATAGTCCTGTCCCGTCAGTCCCGACGCGTCCAGGGCCGCCCGGATGTCCAGGGCGGACCGGGCCGGCGACATGTCCGGCAGGCGCTCCCGGATGCGGCTGGAGTTCTTCTCCCGGGTCTCGATGTACACCAGCTCGGCCTTCCCGTGGAGGGGACCGTAGAACCCTCGGAAACCCTCCGGGGTCGTGCCCCACCCGGGCACCAGGACCACGGGGCGGCGGGCTTCGGGTTTCTCCGGCCGTACATGAATGATCCGGATCTCCGCCCCGGGCACGGGAACGTAGCGGATCTCCCCGATGCCGGGCTCCCAGAAATACGGAACCTTTTCCGGGGCCGGGCCCAGGAAGGCCTCCACTTGGGATCGAAGACGGGGGCCGTCCTCGAGGGCCCGCTCCAGCAGGTCATTCATGGCGGGAGAATACGCGGCTCAGGGCCGGCCGGTCAAGGACGGGCTTCCCGGGACGCCTGCGGTGGGGTCCTTAATGTTAGCATTTGACTAATTTTCCGTCAGGAATCATACTCACCATCGACCCTCGGGGCGTCTAATAAGCTGACCAAGTTCCTTGGACTGCCCCGGTGATTTCCCAGGAGTATCGGGCATGTCCATCTACAACTTTTTCGACCTGGTCGGCGGCCTGGCGATCTTCCTCTTCGGCATGGTGATGATGAACAACAACCTCACCGCCCTGGCGGGGGCCCGTCTCCGGACCATCATGATCGAGCTCACGAAGACCAAGGTCCGGGGCTACCTCACGGGCCTGGGGGTGACCATCGTAAACCAGTCCTCCTCGGCCACCACGGTCCTGGAGGCGGTGCTGGTGGGCGCGGGGCTCATGACCTTCCGGCAGAGCCTGGCGGTCACCCTGGGAGCGGAGCTCGGTTCCACATTCCTGGGCCAGCTCTTCGCCTTTCCCAAGATCACCCGACTGGCGGCGCTTTTCGCGGCCCTGGGCTTCTTCGCCTTCCTCCTGGCGTCCAAAAAACAGCACAAGTCCGCGGCCAATACCGTCCTGGGTTTCGGGCTCCTGTTCCTCGGGATGGACATGATGTCCCGGTCCATGGAGCCCCTCCGAACCCTCCCGGCCTTCCTGAACCTCATGGCCTCGGTGGAGCGGCCCCTCGTCGGAATCCTGGTGGGACTCGCGTTCACCATGATCGTCCAGTCCTCGGGGGCCACCTCGGGCCTGGTCATCGCAATGGCCATTTCCGGGACCATCAATCTGGCTCAGGCGGTCCCGATAAACCTGGGAGCCTCCATCGGCACCTGCATCACCGCCGTCCTCGGCAGCCTCTCCCTGAACCGGGAGGCCAAGCGGAGCGCCTACATCCACGTGGTCTTCCAGACCATCGGGGTGGCCCTCGCCTATATCCTCCTGTCCGTTCCCTTCCGGGGCGAGAGGCTCTACCTCTTCCTGGCCCGGGAACTGACCCTGCTGTTCACCGGGGGGCGGGAGAACCTGGCCCGCCAGATCGCCATGGCCCACACCCTGATGCCCGTCCTCAACCACATCCTGGTATTTCCCCTGCTGCCCCTGATCGTGAAGGCCTTCGACCGCCTGGTACCTCCGGAGCCCCCCAAGGAGGTCTTCGGTCCCCAGTACCTGAGCGAGGCGATGCTGACCGAGCCCTCGGTGGCCCTCTTCCAGGTCAAAAAGGAGATCCTCCGGATGCGGCCCATCATCGAGCACATGCTTACGGCCAGCATCCGGCTCTTCGCGGAGCGCCGTCCGGAGGATAAAAAGGCGATCAAGACCGAGGACAAGTACGTCGACACCCTGCGCACCGAGATCGTACGCTACCTGACCAAGGTGGCCAAGCAGTCCCTGACCGAGAGCGAGAGCAGGCGCCAGGTCTCCTACCTCTTCATCGTCAGCGAACTGGAGAACCTGGCGGACGTGATCGAGGGGAACATCCGGGACCGGGCCAAGAAGCTCATCAACAATGACCTAAGGCTCTCCGATGAGGGTCTCGCGGACGTGCAGGAATTGGCCGAGGTGGTGGCGGGCAACTTCCGCTCGGTGATGCGGGCCTTCGAGGACGGCGACCCTGCCGGGGCCCGACAGGTCCTTGAATGCTCCGAGTCCTGCTGGGAGCTCCAGCGGGAGTTCCGGCGCAAGCATTTCCAGCGCCTGAACGAGGGCGTCCAGGTATCCATCGAGACCACCGAGATCCACATGGACCTCCTCAATCACCTGCACCGGGTGAACCGCCATATCTACCATGTTGCCCAGGCCCTACTGGAACTGGACGACGAGCCCGTCCCGGAGCGGTACCGGTCCGCGATGTAGGGAGACCGGGGCGCCGACCCATCGGATCCTACCGCGGCGGCCCCGCCGGCTTCGGGTCCGGACGACGGGCAGCCTCCGCTGGCGCGGAAGCCCCGGATCCGCTACCTTTGACGTATGCGCGCCGATTCCGGCCTCTCCCACGCGGAGCGCCACGCCCGTCTCTTCGAGCGGATCGCCCGGCCCTACGCCTGGTTCTTCCACGGCCAGCTCCGGACCTACGCCCGGGCCTTCGATCTGGGCCGTGCCTTCCTGCCGGATCCCGCCGGACGCCGGGCCCTGGACATAGGCTGCGGCACCGGGGCCTTCACCCGGGCCCTGGCCCGGGAAGGCTGGGAA
>JBGSPT010000333.1:0-5269 GCA_041738475.1 Treponematales bacterium | reverse complement strand
CTGCTGTCCAACGCCGTCGGGATCGCCCTGGGGGCGGGCTGCAGGGTCATCGTGGTGGCCGGCCGGGCCGCGGATGCGGTACCCGGGGCCCTTGGAAGCCTCGCGGATCTGGTCGAACTGGTCTTGAATCCCGCCTGGGAGGAGGGGATGACGGGTTCCCTCCAGGCGGGCATGGCCCGGGTGGTCTCGCCCTCCTTTTTCGTCCTCCCCGCGGACATGCCCTTCGTACCCTGCCGGGCCTTCCGCGCCTTGAACCGGGAAGCCGAAGCCCGGGAAGCCGAGGGGCTCCCGAACCGGCCGATCTTCCCGACCTTCCGGGGGGAGCCGGGACATCCGGTCCTCATTCCCGCCGCCCTCATCCCGAAGGCGCGGAATCTGCCCCGGTCCGTCCGGTTCAAGGGCTTTCTGGATACCCTGGGGCCGGCGTACGTGGAGGTCGGGGATCCGGGGATCCGGGCGGACCTGGACACGCGGACCGATTACGAGGGCGCCCTGGTGCTGGTTTCACGGAGAGCATGAGGCGCGAGGCATATCCTTGACAGACTTATTCACGGCTCATATATTCACGCTGTGAATAGGGGGGCTCATGAAATCCGAATCTCCGCGCCTTGACCTCACCGGGACGGCCCGCGCCGGCGGCATCGCGGTTCTAGCCGCCCTGTTCGCTCTCTTCGGGGCGGATGTCGCCGTCTCCCAGCCTGCGCCTTCCCGGATCATCATGGGAGGCCGGGCCGCAGTCCTGGTGGCGGACGCGGTGTACGCCTTTCCCTCCGCCCGGTCCCGGGTGATCGCGGTGGGGGGCACCGATCAGGGCTTGGGCACCTTCCTCCAGGAACTAGATCCTTCATTTCCCTCGAAGCCGGTCCTGGACCGCAACGCCTCCGCGGAGGTGTACGCGTCCTACCGCCCGGACCTGGCGATCTTCAAGGGTGCCCTGAAGCGGGGGGTGGGAGGAGCCCTGGAAGCCCTGGGGATCCGGGTCCATTACCTGGACCTCGAGACTCCGGAGGATTACTACCGGGACTTGGCGGGCCTGGGCCGTATCCTGGGCGAGGAAGCCCGGGCGGCGGAACTGATCGCATACTACAAGGGTGTAGTGGATACCGCGGCACGTATCGCCTCCGGGGCCTCCCGGAAGCCCCGGGTACTGGTCGTGCAGGCCGTCGGGGAAGCCTGGGAAGTGCCTCCGGCATCATGGATGCAGACCCGGATCGTGGAGATGGGGGGGGGAACCCCCGTATGGATCGGGGCGAATCCCGGGGACGGGTGGGCCCGGATCGGCCTGGAGCAGATCGCGGCATGGAACCCCGACGTCATCCTGGTCATCGACTATCGGCGCGGGGTGGACGAGGCTGCGGCACGGATGAGGTCGGATCCGCGCTTCGCCCTCCTGGCCGCCGGCAAGTCCGGGACGATCCGGGGCTTTCCCCAGGATTTTTTCAGCTGGGATCAGCCGGACACCCGCTGGGCCCTGGGGCTTCTCTGGACGGTCAAGACGTTCCACCCGAACGATTCCGCGTCCCTGTCCCTGGAAACCGAGGCGCGGCGCTTCTACCGGGTCCTCTACGGCTTCGACGAAGCGGCTTTCGACCGGGTCGTCCGGCCCCGTCTGACCGGGGATCATGGGATCCGATAGACCCGGCGCCCCGCCGCGGGCCGGAAGGGTCCACCCCGCCTTGTGTTGGGCCGCCGCCCTCTCCCTCTTCGTCCTGACCCTCCTGGCGGGACGCTATCCCTCCGCGGGCTTCCTGGATCCACGCCTCATCGCCGAGGACGAGCTGGCCCGCACGATCCTCCTGACCGTCCGCCTGCCCCGGGCTCTGGCCGCCGCCCTGCTGGGCGCCGTGCTGGCGGCATCGGGGAACGCCTTCCAGATGGTCTTCTCCAACCCCCTGGTGGAGCCGGGCTTCCTGGGGGTCTCCCAGGGCGCCGCATTCGGAGCGGCCCTGACGATGGTGCTGGGCTTCCGTCACGATCTGGCCGTTTCCGCCGGCGCGTTTTGCTTCGCCCTGGCGGGTCTGGGAGCCTCCTCGGCGTTGGCCCGGAGGTTCCGATTCGGGGGCTGGGTCCTGCGGCTCGTCCTTTCGGGCATCGTGGTGTCTGCCTTCTTCTCCGCGGCCCTGGGCTGGGTGAAATACGCGGCGGACCCCCTCCGGGAACTGCCGGACATCGCCTACTGGACCCTGGGAGGGCTTACGGGCATGGGCTGGAAACGCCTTTCCGTCGTGGCGCCCGTCGCCCTGGCTTCCTTGGGAGTTCTCCGGGCCGCGGGGTGGAGACTCTCCATCCTCTCCCTGGAGGACGCGGCCTCCTTCTCCCTGGGCGCACGGCCCGGCAGGGAGCGGGCCCTGATCCTGACCGCCGCCGTAGCGGGAGTGGCGGCCATGACGGCGGTCAGCGGAATCGTCTCCTGGGCGGGGCTCATCGTGCCCCACGCGGCCCGGCTCCTGGCAGGGGCGGACGGTCGGAAGTCCATGCCCGCCTCCATGGCATTGGGCGCGGCCTTCCTCCTGGTCTGCGACGCAGCATCCCGGACCCTCCTGCCCGGGGAGCTGCCCCTGGGGGTCACCACCGCCTTCCTGGGGACCGCGGGCTTCACGGTCCTCCTGCTGGGTCGGGCTGTGACGGTGGTGCGCTGATGCTGGAGTTCCGGGACGTCCGCCTCCGCTATCCCGAGGGGGACCGGGACGCCGTGTCGAATTTCAGCCTGACCGTTCCCGAGGGAAGCGTGCTGGCCCTCCTGGGGCCGAACGGCTCGGGCAAGTCGACCCTGCTCCTTGCCGCCCTGGGCTGGATGCGCCCGAGGTCCGGGAAGGTTTTTCTGGCGGGGCGGGATCTGGGCTCCTGGCCTTCCGGAGAACGGGCCCGCGCGGTGGCCTACCTGTCCCAGATGGAGCGGATCTCCTTCACCTACGAGTGCCTGGAGTTCGTGCTCCTGGGACGCGCGCCCCACCTGGCGCCCCTGGCGGAGCCGGACGCAGAGGACGAGGAGCGGGCCCGGGCCGCCCTGAATTCCCTGGGCATCGGAGACTTCGCCCGCCGCCATGTCACGGCCCTGTCCGGGGGGGAACTTCAGCTGGTACGCCTGGCCCGGTGCCTTGTCCAGGAGGCGCCCCTGGTACTCCTGGACGAGCCCTCCGCGGCCCTGGATCCCGCCAACGCCCTCCGGGTGGCGGAAGCCCTGGCGGCCCTGGCCCGGGAGGGCCGCACCGTCGTCTTCTCCACCCACGACGCGGCCCTGGCCGCCTACGCCGCGGGTTCCACGGCCCTGGTCCGGGAAGGACGGCTTTTGGCTTCCGGTCCGTCCGCGGAGATCCTGACCCCGGAGCTGTTGGGCCGGACCTTTGCCGTGCCCTTCGGGATCTCCGGGGCTCCGTCACCGTTTGCGAATCGATATCCGGATAAAATCGAGGAAGCGAAGCTTCGTCGCCCTTAGGTCGGCGCGAGCCGACCTAGGGAACCCAGTATTCTCGCGGCGCGGGATGGGAAAGGAAGCGGCTCATCGCCTCGGTGGACCCGTAGGCCCCGGTTCGGCCGAAGGCCACGTAGTCCCCCGCCCCCACCCCGGGCAGCGAGACCTCCCCGAGGCGGTCCAGGGAGGTGCACAGGGGGCCCGTCAGGGTGGCCGGCCCCGAGTCCCCCTCGACGCAGGTCCCGTCGGCCCGGAAGGCCCGGACCGGGAAGGGCTGGCCCGTCAGGAGGGGACGGAGGAGGTGGTTGATCCCCCCTTCCAGGATCACGAAGCGGACGCCCCGGCTTTCCTTGATCCGGACGACCCGGGCGGCGTAGACCCCGCAGGGTCCGGCCAGCCAGCGGCCGGGCTCCAGGACGAGTTCCCCCCGGAACCAGTCGTGCCGCTTTAAAAGCTCACCAAGGCTCCGGCCCAGGGCCTCGATATCCAGCTCCTCCTCCTCCGGGGCGTAGGCCAGACCCAGGCCGCCTCCCAGGTCGATCTGGCGCAGGTCCAGTCCGAAGGATTCCGAGGCCCTCCGGGAGAGACCCAGGACGGTGTCGTAGGTCCGGGCCAGCTTGGCGGCGTCCCGCTCGTTGCTGGCCGCGAAGACGTGGATGCCCTCGATCCGGACCCGGGTGAAGCGCTTGGCGGTGTGGAGGACCCGGGCCAGGGTTTCCTCGTCCACCCCGAAGGCGGAAGGCCCCGTGCCGCCGATGATCCGGGACCCCTCCTCGATTCCCGAGGCGGGGTGGATGCGGAGGTTCACCGCCGCAGGTTTCCGGGAAAATCGGTCAACCAGGGCCAGGTCCTCGAAGCTCTCCGCGTGGACCCGGGCTCCCAGCTTCAAGGCCCGGCGGATTTCCTCGGCCCGTTTGCCCGGACCGCCGTAGAAGAGGAGGTTGCCGGGTACCGGGCCCTCGGTTCCGGAAGCCGGCAACCGGGTTCCCCGGAGGGGCCGGGCCTTGGCCAGGGCCCGGGCCGCCCTGTCGAGCTCCCCGCCGGAGGCGCAGTCGAAGGCGGCTCCCCTCCGGGCGAAGATCGAAAGGAGCCCCGGGTTGGGGTTGGCCTTGACCGCGTAGGCCAGGCGGACCCGGGGCGGCAGGACCGAGGCTAGGAGGTCCCATCGTTCCCGGGCTGCTGAGCGGGAATAGGCGAAGAAGGGCCCCGGATCGCGGGCTGCCAGGGAGGCGAGGGTGCTGTCGGAAATCGCGAAGAAGTTCATCGGTCCCTCCAGAAGGCGGACAGGCGTCGGACGCCTTCCGCGATGTCGGCCGGGGATCCCGCCCAGGAAACCCGGACATGATCGGCGCCGCCGGGCCCGAAGGCGGATCCCGGCACCACGATCACCCCGCCCCGGTCCCGGACCCGGAGGCAGAAGGCCGGGGGGTCAGCCCGGGCGGGAGAGGGCAGGGGAAGCCAGGCGTAGAAGCCTCCCGCGGGCTCGGGGGGTTTCCAATCCAGGTGTTTCCGGGCGGCGGTACGGAAAGCCTCCCAGCGGGAGGCCAGCTCGGACCGGGCCCGGGGGAAGACCGAACCCGAGGCTTCGACCAGGGCTGCGGCGGCCGCCTGGGCGGGCCGGGACAGGCAGGAGACCATGGCGTTGTGCACGAGCCGTGCGGGGGCCAGGATCTCGGGATCCCCCCAGGCCCAGCCCACCCGGATGCCCGGGGCCCCGAAGGCCTTGCTCAGGGAGCCCAGGACTGCGGCCCCGGGGCGGACTCCGGCGTCCGCCAGGCCCGCGGGGCGCTCGGAAAGATACAGCTCCCGGTAGACCTCGTCGGAGACCAGGACCACCCCCCGGTCCCGGCAGGCGGC